>NZ_JAWLHP010000075.1:3681-10476 GCF_041690275.1 Thioalkalivibrio sp. | reverse complement strand
GGGTACGAGGGGCGTCAGTGCGCCCCTGAGGCCTGTCGCGGTGCATGCACGAGCACCGTCCCGGACAGCCAGTCGTGCAGCATCAGCCGGCGCGGATGCAGCTGGCTGAGGCCAAGCCCGACCAGCACCAGCGTGGTGACGGCGATGGTGACCGCAGCGCCATATTCCCGCGCGAGGTGAATCGCGAACAGCAGCAGCAGCCATTGCGCGAGCGCGACCAGGTAGCGCAGCGTGGCCCTCCGCACCGTCACCGGGCCGCCCCCCTCGTCGCGCAACCGGATCTGCCAGGTCTGCATGCCCAGCGTCTGGCCGGTGCGGGTCCAGAACCCGACCAGGAACAGCCAGGCGGCAAGCAGGTTAACCGCGAATTGCAGCGGGATCATCGGCCGCCCCACGAGGTTCCCGAGAAACACGAAGAGGAGACCCAGGACCATCCAGATCGCCAGCAGCAGCAGGCCGTCGTAGATCATCGCTCCGAGGCGGCGGAACAGGCCTGCGGGCTCGCCCTCCGTGGTCGCATGCACGGCCACCGTCAGAACACGGACTGGAAGGGAATGACCTCGACCTCTTCGCCGGCGCTGGCGCCGCTGCTCTCCGCGGGCAGGCGGATGTAGGCGTTGGCGAGGCTCATCGAGCGCAGCTGGTGCGATCCCTGCCCTCCGGTGGACCGCACGACCCAGCCGCCGTCGCGCTGCTCCAGGATGCCGCGCTGGAAATCGGCGCGTCCCGGCCGCTTGTGCAGGTCCTCCAGCAGCCGGGCCTGCAGCGTCCAGGGCGGTTCTGCGGCAGCACCGCTGAGCCGGAGAAGGGCCGGGCGCACGAACAGCGAGAAGGTCGCCATCGCGGACACCGGGTTCCCGGGCAGGCCGAGGAACAGGGCCCGGCCGAAACGGCCGAAGGCGAGCGGTCGGCCTGGCTTCATCGCGACCTTCCAGAAGCCGACGCGACCCTCCTTCTGCAGCAGCTGCGACACGAAGTCGGCGTCGCCGACCGACACGCCGCCGGTGGTCAGGATCAGGTCGGCGGTTGCGCCGGCCTGCGTCAGTGCCGAGCGGACCGCCTCCTCGGTGTCGGCGATCACCCCGAGGTCCACGAATTCCACCGGGTAGCGCGTGAGCAGCGCCGCGAGCGTGTAGCGGTTGCTGTCGTGGATCTGACCGGGGCCGAGCGGCTGCCCGATCGGCACGAGCTCGTCCCCCGTGGTGAAGAAGGCCACGCGCGGGCGGCGTACCGCGGCGACCTGGGGGATGCCCTGCGAGGCCAGCAGGCCGATGTCGGCTGCGGTCAGGCGGCGCCCGGCGTCGAGTATTACCGCCCCGGCCCGGGTGTCCTCGCCGCGTTCGCGGATGTTGGCTCCGGGCGACGCGTCCTTCTCGAGCGTCACCTGACCGCTCTCCGTCAAGCCGGCGTGCTCCTGCATCACCACCGTGTCCAGTTCCTCCGGCACCACCGCCCCGGTCAGAATCCGGACGCACTCGCCGGGACCGACGGGTCCCTGCCACGGATGCCCGGCCGCGGAGACGCCGATCAGGCGCAGGCGGTTTCCGGCCCGGCCGTCTGCCGCGCGCAGCGCAAAGCCGTCCATTGCCGAATTGCGCGCCGGCGGTACGTCGATCCGCGCGGCCACCGGTTCCGCGAGCACCCGGTCCAGCGCCGCCGCGATCTCCAGCGTCTCGGTGCCGCCCACGGGGGCGCTCTCGGCCAGCACCCGCTCCAGGGCCTGCTCCACGGTCAGCGCATTGGGATCGGATTCGTCCAGGCAGGTGGTCGCGGTGTTCATGATCAGGTCTCCCTCCCGGGGCCCCGCAGGCCGAGGTATTCGCCGATGAAGTCCGCGATCAGAGAGACATTGTCCAGTGGCAGGGTGCGCATGCCGCCGGGTACCGCATCCGGCCGATCGGTCGCGACGGCGACGATGTGAGGGTCCCCGGTGCACAGCAGCGGCTTGCCGAGGACGGGGCGGTGTATCTCGATCTTCGGGATCGGCTCGCGCTTGAAGCCCTCGACAAGGATCAGGTCGGCCCGGCGCGGGTCGATCCGGTCGATCAGCTCCGGCAGCGCCGGATCGGTCTCCTCTCCCGACGGATTCTCGACCATCAGGGCGAACCGGCGGCTCGATGCGACCAGCACCTGTCCCGCCCCGGCCTGGCGGAGCTCGTAGCTGTCCTTCCCCGGTTTGTCGACATCGAAGTGGTGATGTGCATGCTTGATCATCGCGACCTCGAGGCCGCGAGCGCGCAGCAGCGGCAGCAGACGGGTCAGCAGTGTGGTCTTGCCGGCTCCGCTCCAGGCGGCAAGACCCAGAAGTGGAATCGGTCGTTCACGGGTGTCGGTGTTCATCTCGGCGTCGGTATCTCGGTCCCGGTCGTGCCGGAATGCGTGGCTGTGCGAGGATAACCGAGCGGGCGCGGGATCACACCCGATTACCGGTGTGGTGATCCGGCCTCCCGCCCGGTCCGCGGATTCGGGAAACCCGAGCGGCGGGTGGTTGTCCATCAGTTGGGGAAGGCGCGCACAGCGCGAGCCCTGCGTGTAGGATTGAATCCGGGTCGTCCGCGACCGCGACACCTGTTCCGCAAGGGTACCCGGTCCGGCACCACCACATCCTGAAGCCTCCTGGGATACGAGCATGCGCCTTCAGTCGATGAAATCCTGGTTCCGTATGGTCCTCTGGGTCCTGCTCCTGGCGGCCGGTGCCGGCTGGCTGCTGGCGGCCTCGGGTGACGAGGCGCGCGGGCAGGCGATGCTGCTGACCGTCTCGGACGCGATCGGACCGGCGACGGGCGACTACATCATCCGCGGGATCCAGAGGGCGGAAGAGGAGGAGTTCGACCTGATCATCCTGCAGCTGGACACGCCGGGCGGACTGGATTCGGCGCTGCGGGGGATCGTGAAGGAGATCCTGGCCTCGGATGTCCCCTTCGTCACCTACGTGCATCCGGCGGGCGGCCGGGCCGCGAGCGCGGGCACCTACATGCTGCTGGGGTCGCACGTGGCGGCGATGACGCCGGCAACGAACATCGGCTCGGCCACGCCGGTGCAGATGGGCGGCGGATTCCCCGGATTCGATGATGGCGACGGCACGGCGCCGGGCGATCGCGAGGATGCGGAACCGGCATCGGACGAAGACGTGCAGGCGTCCGGCGACGGCGCGGCCGAGGGGGATGACGCGGAGACCCCGGAGACGGAAGGGGCGACCGAGGCCACTGACGGGGACGAAGAGAAGCGCCGGGGCGAGACCGCGATGGAGCGCAAGGTCCTGGAGGACGCGGTCTCCTACATTCGCGGCCTGGCCGAGCGGTTCGACCGCAACGCCGACTGGGCCGAGGCGGCGGTGCGCGAGGGCGAGAACATCGGTGCACGGGAAGCCCTGGAGCGGAACGTGATCGAGTTCGTGGCCAGCGACCTCGACGCGCTGCTCGAACAGATGGACGGGCACACCGTGCGCATGCCCTGGGGCGACACCGTGCTCGAGACCGGGAACCTCGAGGTGGTGCGCGTGGATCCGGACTGGCGGACCAATCTGCTGGCGGTGATCACCAGTCCCAACATCGCCTACATCCTGATGCTCGTCGGCATCTACGGCATCATCTTCGAACTCTCCAACCCCGGTGCGATCTTCCCCGGTGTCATCGGCGCGATCTCGCTGGTGCTCGCCTTCTACGCGCTGCAGGTGATGCCGGTCAATTACGCCGGGCTCGCGCTGATCCTGCTCGGCCTGATCTTCATGGTCTCCGAGGCCTTTTTGCCGAGTTTCGGCATACTGGGCATCGGTGGCGTCATCGCCTTCATCACGGGCTCAATCATCCTCTGGGACGATCCTGAATTGAATATCTCGCTACCCCTGGTCTTCGGGACCGCACTCGTGGTCGCTGTCTTCTCCATCTGGGTGCTGGGGCGACTGTTCCAGCTGCGCAGGGTGAAACCGAGTATCGGACGCGAGGAAATGATCGGCATGGTCGGAGAGGCGCGCGAGGACTTCGACCGCCACGGCCGGGTCTACGTGCACAGCGAACTCTGGACCGCCGAGACGACCACACCCGTCGAATACGGGCAGCAGGTGCGCGTGGTGGGGGTGGACGGGCTTCGCCTGCGCGTGGAACCGCTGCCGGACGACGCGGGCCGGCCCGCGGACAGCCGTTCCTGAGCGCACGGGCATGACGATCCCGCGCTGCACGCCTCCCGCCCCAACCACAAAGCCCGGTCGCGGTCCCACGGCCGGTCAGGGACAACCCAAGTGAAGGAGAATACGGAATGACTGGTGCCTATCTGTTTCCCCTCGTGGTGGTCGTCGCGCTCATCGCGATGTCCATCAAGATCCTGCGCGAGTACGAGCGGGGCGTGGTCTTCTTTCTCGGACGCTTCCAGGCGGTCAAGGGTCCCGGCCTGATCATCATCATTCCCGGGATCCAGCAGATGGTGAAGGTGGACCTGCGCATCATCACCCTCGACGTGCCCGGCCAGGACGTGATCTCCCAGGACAACGTGACCGTGCGGGTCAACGCGGTGCTGTACTTCCGCGTGGTCGACTCGGCCAAGTCGGTGATCCAGGTGGAGGACTACTACTCGGCAACCAGCCAGCTGGCACAGACCACGCTGCGCTCGGTGCTGGGCAAGCACGACCTGGACGAGATGCTGTCCGAACGGGACAAGCTGAATGCCGACATCCAGGAGATCCTGGATTCGCAGACCGATGCCTGGGGCATCAAGGTCACCAACGTCGAGATCAAGCACGTCGACCTGAACGAGTCGATGGTCCGGGCGATTGCGCGCCAGGCCGAGGCCGAGCGCGAGCGTCGCGCCAAGGTGATCCATGCCGAGGGCGAGGAGCAGGCCGCCGAAAAGCTGGTGTCTGCCGCCAAGATGATGGAAGAGGCGCCGACGGCGCTGCAGCTGCGGTATTTGCAGACGATGGCGAACATGTCCACCAGCAGCCAGACGAGCAGCATCTTCTTCCCGATGCCGCTGGAGATGACCCGGGTCTTCGAGGCCCTGACGGGCAAGCGTGCGGAGCCCTCCGGGTCCGGTGGCGGGAACGGCTGAGCCGGTCGCCGGGGACGCCGGATCCGCGGCGGGCTGCGCGGATCCGGTGCTCGAGCGCTTCCTCGACGAGCTCTGGGCGGTCGACGGCCTCGCCCGCCTGACACTCGACGCCTACCGCAGGGATCTCGAGGCGCTCTGCCTGTGGCTGCGGGGGCAGGGGTCGGATCTCGTCAACGCCAGCCGCTCCGAGCTGCTCGCCTTCCTCGGTTCCAGGATGCAGGCAGGGAGCCGTCCCAGGTCGGTGGCCCGCTGGCTGTCCAGCCAGCGCCGTTTCTACCGATTCCTGGTGGCCTCCGGTCTGCGCCGGGATGACCCCACTGCGCGCATTGACGCCCCCGCGCTGGGCCGCCCGCTGCCCGGCAGCCTGTCGGAGGGCCAGGTGGAGGCCCTGCTCGGCGCGCCCGACACCGGCAGCCCGGTCGGGTTGCGGGACCGGTCGATGCTGGAGCTGCTGTACGCGACCGGCCTGCGTGTGTCGGAGCTGGTCGGCCTGGAACAATCCCGGGTGAACCCGCGCCAGGGGGTGATCCGGGTCACCGGCAAGGGTTCGCGTGAACGGCTGGTGCCGCTGGGCGAGGAGGCGGCCGACTGGCTGGGGCGCTACCTGCATGGGGCGCGGCCGGAACTGCTGCGCGAACGCCCCCCGACCGAGGCCCTGTTCGTCAGCCGCCGCGGTTCCGGCATCACCCGGCAGGCCTTCTGGTACCGGATCAAGGAGTACGCGGCCGTGGCCGGCATCACCGGCCCCCTCTCTCCGCACACCCTGCGCCACGCCTTTGCCACGCACCTGCTCGACCACGGTGCCGACCTGCGGGTGGTGCAGATGCTGCTCGGCCACAGCAGCCTGTCCACCACCCAGATCTACACCCACGTCGCGCGAGCGCGGCTGCAGGCGCTGCACGCCCGGCACCATCCGCGGGGCTAGTGGGCCATGCGCCTGGTTCCGTGCCCGGTTCGACCACTGCCTGCGGCCGGAGTCCGGCAGCAGTGATACACTCCGGGCGTTTTCCTTCACCTGAAGAGACGGTTGCATGCTGATGATACGAACAATCCTGATCGCACTGCTGAGCACGCTGGCCATCCCGCCGGCCCTTGCCACCGAAGCGATCGAAAGCCGGCTGGCGGAAGTGGTGCCGACGGTAAGTCCGGACGCCATCGAGCCATCGGGCATTCCCGGTGTGTACCAGGTGCGTTTCGGGACCGACGTCTTCTACGTCTCCGAGGACGGCCGCTATCTGCTCCAGGGCAGCCTGATCGACCTCGAGACGCGGGAAAACCTGACCGAGAAGTCGCTGCGCAGCGTGCGTGCAGAGATCTTCGCGGACATTCCGGATGAGGAACTGACCGTCTATGTCCCGGAGCGCGAGGTGCAGCACGTGATCAACGTCTTCACCGACCCGAACTGCCCCTATTGCCGGCAGTTGCACGGGGAGATGCAGGACTACCTCGATGCGGGGGTGAAGGTGCGCTATTTCATGTATCCGGTGCTGGGCCGTGATTCGCCGACGATCATGCGCGACATCTGGTGCGCGGAAAGCCGCACCGCGGCGATGGATCGCGCGAAGGCCGACATGCCGGTGCCCTCCGCGGACTGCGCGACGCCGGCGGAGCGGCACCTGGCATTGGGACGCGAGCTGGGCATCAGCGGCACCCCGGCGACGATCACCCGGGACGGACAGCTGATCTCCGGCTACCGCCCCGTGGCCGAGGTCCTGCAGGCGCTGGAAGCGGAGTAGCACGCCTCCCGGAGGC
>NZ_JAWLHP010000075.1:436-3581 GCF_041690275.1 Thioalkalivibrio sp. | reverse complement strand
CCGGGGACCGGGAGGGGGTAATCCCCCTTCCCGCATGCCCCTCAGTACAGCAGCGCGACCATCTTCCGGCGGTACTGGTTGACCAGCTCGTGGCGGGGACCCAGCATCTCGAAGGCCGCCAGCAGCCCCTTCTGGCCAGCGTTGTCGCCGTAGCTGCGGTGCCGCTGCATCAGCTTCAGGTAGAGGTCCATCGCCTCCTGGCTGCGCCCGGCCACCATGTAGGCGGCGGCCAGCTGCTCCATTGCCTCCGGGTCGGACTCGTTGTCGCGCAGCCTGCTCTCCAGTGCTGCAGGATCGGCCCCGTTCGCCCGGCTCGCGAATACCAGCCGCGCGCGCAGACGCTTCACCGGCTCCTGCTCGTGCACGTCGATCGGCAGCATGTTGAGCTGGGCCTCGGCGCCCGCGGCGTCTCCGGCCGCCAACAGCGCCTCGGCGAGGTCGATCTTCAGCGCGTGGTGGTCCGGATCGTTCTCCACCGCGCTGCGCAGGTCGGCCACGGCGCCGTCGACATCCCCGGCATTCAGCTTCGCGATCGCCTGCTCGCGGATGCGGTCGGAGGGCCGTTCCACGTGGCGGTCGATCATGGCGCGGATGGCCGACTCCGGCTGCACGCCCATGAACTGGTCGACCGGCTGGCCGTGCCGGAAGCACATCACCGTGGGGAGGCTGCGTACGCCGAACTGGCCCGCGAGACCCTGCTGCTCGTCGCTGTTGACCTTGGCCAGGCGGAACCGGCCGGCGTATGACTCGACCAGGCTGGCCAGCACCGGCATCAGCATCTTGCACGGACCGCACCAGTCGGCCCAGAAGTCCACCAGCACCGGACGGCGGAAGGACTCCTCGATCACCGCCGTCTCGAAGTCTTCCGCGGTCACGTCGAGGAGGTCGTTGCTTGCATCTGCCATGAGGGACTCCGGTATCTGAATCTGGAAGGCTGTTTACATTGTCGGGCCGCTTCCGCCAATTTCAAGCAGACGGCCACGCCCCGCGCCATCCCGACGATGAAGATCTCCCGCCACCGCTTGCTGGGGAGGGCCGGGGTGGAGGGCGGCGGTGCGCGCCACCGCCAAGGGCGGGTGCGCCCCCGGCCGCGATTCGTGCGCGGGGCGCGGGAAGCGCACTACACTACCGCCTGCCCCCATACGGAGGAAGGCCGCAGGTGAGTTATTCCGCATCCGACATCGAGGTCCTCGAGGGCCTCGACCCGGTACGCAAGCGCCCGGGCATGTACACCGACACCTCCCGTCCCAATCACCTCGCCCAGGAGGTGATCGACAACTCGGTGGACGAGGCCACCAGCGGCTTCGCGCGGAACATCGAGGTGGTCCTGCACAAGGACGGCTCGCTCTCGGTGAGCGACGACGGTCGCGGGATGCCGGTGGACGAACACCCGCGCGAGAAGCGCCCGGGGGTGGAGGTCATCCTCGGGCGGCTGCACGCAGGCGGCAAGTTCTCCGACAGCAGCTACCAGTTCTCGGGCGGCCTGCACGGGGTCGGCGTCTCGGTGGTGAACGCCCTGTCGCGGCACCTGGAGGTCTGGATCCGGCGGGACGGGCGGGAATACAACATGGCCTTTGCGGGCGGCGAGAAGGTCAGCGATCTCGAGGAGGTGGGCGAGGTCGGGCGTCGCAATACCGGCACCCGGCTGCAGTTCTGGCCGGATCCCCGCTACTTCGACAGCCCGAAGTTCTCCGTGTCGCGACTGAAGCACGTGCTGCGCGCGAAGGCGGTCCTCTGCCCCGGGCTGAATGTGAGCTTTGCCGACGAGGTCACCGGGGAGCGCTGCACCTGGTGTTATGCCGACGGGCTCAGGGACTACCTGCTGGAGGCCCTGTCCGGGCTGGAACGCCTGCCGGAAGAGCCGTTCATGGGTGCGGTGGCGGGTCGCCAGGAGGCGGTGGACTGGGCGGTGGTCTGGCTGCCCGAGGGGGGCGAGGGCGTGGCCGAGAGCTACGTGAATCTCATTCCGACCACGCTCGGCGGTACACACGTGAACGGCCTGCGCACCGGCCTCACCGAGGCCGTGCGCGAATTCTGCGAGTTTCGGAATCTGATTCCGCGGGGCGTGAAGCTCGCCCCGGAGGACGTCTGGGAGCGGGTCTGCTACGTGGTCTCCTTCAAGATGCAGGACCCGCAGTTTGCCGGACAGACCAAGGAGCGGCTGTCGTCGCGCGAGGCCGCTCCCTTTGTCGCCGGGGTGGTGAAGGACAGTTTCAGCCTGTGGCTGAACCGCCATTCGGGGATCGGCGAGCGCATCGCGGAACTCGCGATCCAGAGTGCCCAGCGGCGGCAGCGGGCGGGCCGCAAGGTGGTGCGCAAAAAGCTCACCCAGGGTCCGACGCTCCCGGGCAAGCTGGCCGACTGTGCCAGCCAGGATCTGTCGCGCACCGAACTCTTCCTGGTCGAGGGCGACTCCGCCGGCGGTTCCGCGAAGCAGGCCCGCGATCGCGAGTTCCAGGCGATCATGCCGCTCAGAGGCAAGATCCTGAACGCCTGGGAGGTCGATCCCGACCAGGTGCTGGGGTCGCAGGAGATCCATGACATCAGCGTCGCGGTTGGAGTCGACCCCGGCAGCGCGGACCTCGGCAGTCTGCGCTACGGGAAGGTCTGCATCCTGGCCGATGCCGACTCGGACGGCGCGCACATCGCGACGCTGCTCTGCGCGCTGTTCATGCGCCATTTCCGGCCTCTGGTCGAGCACGGACACGTGTATGTGGCGATGCCGCCGCTGTTCCGGGTGGATGTGGGCAAGGAGGTCCTCTACGCACTGGACGATGCCGAGCGCCAGGGCATCCTGGACCGGATCGCGGCCGAGGGCCGCCGCGGCAAGGTGACCGTCACCCGCTTCAAGGGCCTGGGCGAAATGAGCCCGCTGCAGCTGCGCGAGACCACGATGAATCCCGACACCCGGCGCCTGGTGCGCCTGACCATCCAGCCGGGCGACGACACCGGATCCCTGCTGGACATGCTGCTCGCGAAGAAGCGCGCCGGGGACCGCAAGCAGTGGCTGGAGGGTAAGGGCCACCTCGCCGAGGTCTGAAACCGGCGTCAGAGGGCGGTGCGTAGGAGCGGCTTCCAGCCGCGATGCCCTTGGGCACTCGGAATCCCGGCTGGAAGCCGCTCCTACAGGGGGCTTGGCCGGCCT
>NZ_JAWLHP010000075.1:0-426 GCF_041690275.1 Thioalkalivibrio sp. | reverse complement strand
GGCGCCCGGGGGGGGGGGCCCCCGCCGCCCCCCCCCCCGCTCCTACAGGGGGCTTGGCCGGCCTTTGGGTTCGTGGGAGCGGCCTCTGGCCGCGATGCCCTTGGTGCGCTCGGAATCGCGGCTGGAAGCCGCTCCTACAGGGGGCTTGGCCGGTCTTCGGGGTCGTGGGAGCGGCCTCTGGCCGCGATGCCCTTGGGCACTCGGAATCGCGGCTGGAAGCCGCTCCTACAGGGGGCTTGGCCGGCCTTCGGGGGTTCGTGGGAGCGGCCTCTGGCCGCGATGCCCTTGGGCACTCGGAATCCCGGCTGGAAGCCGCTCCTACAGGGGGCTTGGCCGGTCTTCGGGGTCGTGGGAGCGGCCTCTGGCCGCGATGCCCTTGGTGCGCTCGGAATCGCGGCTGGAAGCCGCTCCTACAGGGGCTTGGCC
>NZ_JAWLHP010000074.1:0-10603 GCF_041690275.1 Thioalkalivibrio sp. | reverse complement strand
GGGCCATCGCGGCCAGAGGCCGCTCCCACGGAGACCGCTCCCACGGAGGCCGCTCCCAGCGAGGGTCCGGACCGGCCGGGATTCAGAGGACCAGCAGGAGGAGGTGGTAGGCCAGTCCGCCGACAATGGCGCTGATGAAGAAGAAGCGGCCCACCGGGAACAGGGCGATGGGGATGGCGATCACCATGCCAAGCATCAGCCGGGGCCAGACCAGCTGCGATGCGAGGACGGTCAGCAGGGACCAGTCCTTGAACAGCATGATCACGGTGCCGCCGCCGAGGGTTACGAGCCCGCTCAGGGCAAGCCACCCGAAGTATCGGGCGAGGAAGGCGGGGAGGCCTCTGAGGATGCGGCCCGGGGCCGTTAGGAGGCGGGACATGGATCTGTTCCTGGTGCCGGCGATTGGCGCCAGGATTGTGCCACGGAGCGTCACCGGGCGCGCAGGCCGCTATCCTGTTTCAGGAAGCGACCATTGTTTTCCGGGTCTGGACGTCGTTTCGGCGTCCGGCCTGCCGCAGGGGCCTTCGCTATACTGATGACCCGGGTGCACCGTCAATCGGAGATCCGTTGCCCATGCGATTTCCACCCAGGAGCGTCGCCATCCGGATGCTGCTGCTCACGGGCGTGATCGTTGCCACGGCCGGGTGCGCCGTGCTCGGTCCCGCACCGCCGCCGAACCAGGACAACCTCTGCGAGATCTTTCGCAAGGAGCCCCGCTGGTACGACTATGCGCTGGAGTCCGAGCGCGAGTGGGGCACACCCATTGCCACCCAGATGGCCTTCATCCAGCAGGAGTCCTCGTTTCGCGGCCGCGTGCGACCGCCCCGCGAGCGGCTGCTGGGAATCATCCCCTGGCGCCGCCCTTCCTCCGCGTACGGCTATGCCCAGGCCCAGGATCCCGTCTGGGGTGAATATCGGGACGAGGCCGGCAGCCTCTTCGCGCGCCGCACGCACATGAAGCACGCGACCGATTTCGTGGGCTGGTACAACGCGCGCACGCAGCGCATGACCGGGGTCTCGCTGCAGAATCCGGAACACCTCTACCTCGCCTATCACGAGGGCCAGGGCGGTTACAGCCGTGGCACGTGGCGGAGCAAGCCCGGCGTACAGCAGTCAGCGCGCCGGGTCGCCGAGCGCGCCGCCCGTTACCAGAGCCAGCTCGCCTCCTGCGAATCCGAGTTCCGCTGCCGCCGCTTCTACCAGTTCGGTCCGTTCTGCCACTAGAAGCTGCAGGCCCGTGCGGTTCCGGCAAGGCTTCCGCAAGCGCTCAGGCAGCGACATCGGTCTGCACGGCGTAGTAGCTCACCGCCAGGAGCGTGGCGTTGTAGACGCCGTGGATGACCGCCGGCACCGCGATGTTGCCGGTACGCTCGTACGCGAGCCCGAAGACCAGGCTCGGCAGGACGAGCACGGCGACCGTGGCGATGCGTGCAGCGAGCGGACCGGTGAGTGCGAGCAGGTGCAGTGACGCAAACGTCACGGCTGCGAGACCGATGGCGGCGCCGGCACCGAATGCCTGGCGCAGGCGCCCCTGGACCACGCCGCGAAACAGGAGCTCTTCGCACGGGCCGATCAGCAGGAGCGAGAGCGGGATCAGCAGCAGGAAGATTTCCGGAGCGTCCACTCCGATGTTCTGGATCTGATGTTCGCCGACGTCGAGACCGACAAGCGACACCACGAGCCAGCCGGCAATCAGCGCCGCCAGCGCGAGCGCCGAGCCCCCGATCATCCAGTTCAGATCGGCGGCCGTTGGCCACCGCAGCGGGACCCGCAGCCCGCCGCGCCGGAGCGCGAGGTACAGCAGCGCCACGCCACCGAAGCTCACGCCCTGGGTGAGCACGATCGAGAGTGCGATGACAAGCGACGGATTGAGTTCGACGCCCGTGGCCGCCAGGCTGCCGAGCACCGCCAGCGGCAGCACGATCGCCACCCCCGTCGCCACGAACAGGACCCCGGCCGCTCCGCCAAGCGCGCTTGCCTTTGCTGCCCGTTCACTCATCACGGCACCGTCAGCATCCACAGGAGGCTCATTCTGCGTTCAGTGTACCTTTCGACCGCTTCGCTTTCTGTCGGTGCGCTGGCTGTGGGAGGGGCAAAACGCAAGACCTGTCCCCGTTGTTCGAAATTGATTCGGGCCGGTGGAGGGGGCAGAGTGTCCGCGGAGTCTCTTGCAGGTCACGGGCAGATTCGGCCGGAGTGTGCAGATGACGGGTTTCGAGGGATGGCAGGGCGCGGCGCCGTGCGGGGATCCGGAGGATCCGCGGACGCTGTACGGAGCCGGGTACTCGAACTGCGGTGTGGGGGTGGTGGCCCATCTGGACGGCAGACGGAGCCATCGGCTGGTGCAGGACGGCATCGAGTGCCTGGAGAATCTCGACCACCGGGGCGCCCGGGGGGCCGAGGAGAACACCGGCGACGGGGCCGGCATGCTGCTGCAGAAACCGCACGCCTTCTTCCAGGAGGAGGTCTCCGGGCTGGGCGAGCCGGACAGCTACGGGGTCGGTCAGGTATTCATGCCCCGGGACGCCGACCAGCGGGCCGCGCTGCGTTCCATGATCGAGACCCGCTGCAGGGCGCGGGGCTTCGAGCTGGTCGCCTGGCGTGACGTGCCCACGGACAACCGCGAGCTCGGCAAGACCGCGCTCGAGAGCGAGCCGCTCAGCCAGCAGTTCTTCGTCCAGCCCCGCGAGCCAATGGAGCCCGCGGAGATGGATATCGAGCTGTACGTGCTGCGGCGCGAGATCGAGAACGAGGCCCGCTTCCGGCAGCTGGTCGGGTTCGGCGACCAGGTCTTTTACATCTGCTCGCTGTCGCGGACCACGGTCGTCTACAAGGGTCTGCTGACCTGCCCCCAGCTCAGGCCCTAT
Organism: Thioalkalivibrio sp.; assembly: GCF_041690275.1. NCBI lineage: Bacteria > Pseudomonadati > Pseudomonadota > Gammaproteobacteria > Chromatiales > Ectothiorhodospiraceae > Thioalkalivibrio > Thioalkalivibrio sp. The sequence goes on along the minus strand of NZ_JAWLHP010000074.1, from coordinate 7,736 downwards.
TACCCCGACCTGTCCGATCCGCGCGTCACCTCGGCGATGGTTCTGGTGCACGCGCGTTTCTCCACCAACACCCTCGGGGCCTGGGATCTCGCGCACCCGTACCGCTATCTCGTGCACAACGGCGAGATCAACACCCTGCGCGGCAACCAGAACTGGATGCGGGCGCGCGAGGCGGCGCTGGCGTCGCCGCGCTTCGGGGCCGAAATCGAGAAGATCAAGCCGCTGACGGCAGACGGGCTCAGTGACAGCGCGCAACTGGACAACGTGCTGGAGCTTCTCGTGGTCGCCGGCCGCAGCCTGCCCCACGCCCTGCGCATGCTGATCCCGGAGGCGTGGGAGCAGAATCCCCACATGGATCCGGATCGGCGGGCCTTCTACGCCTATCACAGCGCGCTGATGGAGCCCTGGGACGGGCCGGCCCTGGTGGTGGCGACGGACGGCGAACGGCTCGCGGGTGTGCTGGACCGCAACGGTCTTCGGCCCTGCCGCTACACCATCACTCGCGACCGGCGCCTGATCATGGCCAGCGAGACCGGGGTGCTCGAAGTGCCCGCGCGCGACGCGGCCGCCCGGGGGCGGCTGAAACCGGGGGCATTGTTCGTGCTCGACCCCGCCCGCGGCGGCATCGTGCCGGAGGACGAGGTCTTCGCAGAGCTCTCGGGGCGCCCCTACGGCGACTGGCTGCAGGCCGGGCGCGTGGCGCTGGAAGACCTTGTCGATCCCGCGGATACGGCGCTGTCCGCGGACGCGCTGGAGCGCCCGCTGACCGAATACCAGCGCGCCTTCGGTCACACCATGGAGTCGCTGCGGGTCCTGGTGCAGCCGATGGCGGCGGGAGGGGCGGATCCGATCGGGGCCATGGGCAACGACACGCCGCCGGCCGTACTGTCTTCACGACCGCGGCCGCTCAGTCACTATTTCCTGCAGCAGTTCGCGCAGGTCTCGAACCCGCCGCTGGACTACATCCGCGAGGCCCTGGTCACGTCCCTTGGCGACGCGATCGGTCCGCGCGGGAACCTCCTCGCGGAGACCCCCGGCCACTGCCGGCAGCTCTACCTCGAGTCACCGGTTCTGAGCAGCCCGCAGGCGCGCGCCATCGAGCGCATCGACCGCGAGGGCCTGCGCAGCCGCCGGATCGACATCGCCTACGCGAAGGACGGCGGGATGCCTGCGGCGATCAGGGCGATGCGCGAGGCGGCGGAGCGGGCGATCGAGGCCGGCTGCGGGATCCTGTTCCTCACCGATCGCGCGGTCGGACCCGGACGGGTCGCGATCCCGAGCCTGCTGGCGGTTTCCGCGCTGCATCATCACCTCGTGCGCAACGGCCTGAGGACCCGGGTGGCGATCGTGCTGGATGGCGCCGAGCCGCACACGGTGCACGATTTCTGCACCCTGATCGGCTATGGGGCGGATGCGGTGCACCCGTGGCTCGCCTACCGCGGCATCGCCGACATGGCGGCGCGCGGCTACCTCGAGGGCGACATCGGACACGGCCTGACGCAGTACCAGCGGGCCCTCGAGCGCGGCATCCTGAAGGTGATGTCGAAGATGGGGATCTCCACGCTGCAGGGCTACAAGGGCGCGCAGATCTTCGAGACGATGGGACTGGATCACGAGTTTGTCGACGAGTTCTTCGCCGGCACCACGGCCCATGTCCCCGGGATGGGCCTCGAGGAGCTGGAGCGGGAGACGCTGCAGGCGCACGAGATCGCGTTCGCCACCCCGATCGTCGGCAGCCTGCCGCTCGATCCCGGCGGGCATCTGTACTGGCGCCGCGACGGCGAGCGGCACCACTGGAACCCGTACACCATCGGCAAGCTGCAGCAGGCCGCGCGCGGCAACGATGCCGAGGCCTACCGGGACTTCGCCCGTCACGCCAACCAGCAGGGCGGCGGGCTCCTCAACCTTCGGGGTCTGCTGGAGTTCGCGCGCGACGAGGCCTCCGCGCTCCCGCTCGATGCGGTGGAACCGATCGAGGCGATCATGAGGCGCTTCTCCACCGGCTCGATGTCCTTCGGCGCCCTGAGCCAGGAGGTGCACGAGGCACTCGCGATCGCGATGAACCGGGTCGGCGGCAAGTCCGGCACGGGAGAGGGCGGCGAGCAGGTCGAGCGCTTTGGCACCGAACGCGAGTGCTCGATGAAGCAGGTGGCGAGCGGGCGCTTCGGGGTCACCGCGCACTACCTCGCCCAGGCGAAACAGATCGAGATCAAGATGGCCCAGGGCTCCAAGCCCGGGGAGGGTGGCGAGCTGCCTGGCGGCAAGGTGGACGACGGCATCGCGCGGGTGCGATTCACGGTGCCGGGGGTGGGCCTGATCTCGCCGCCGCCGCATCACGACATCTATTCCATCGAGGACCTCCAGCAGCTGATCCACGATCTGAAGTGCGCCAATCCCACCGCCGAGATCCACGTGAAGCTGGTCTCGAAGGCCAACGTCGGCACCATCGCCGCCGGCGTGGCGAAGGCCCGTGCCGACGCCGTGCTGATCAGCGGTGACTCCGGAGGCACCGGGGCCTCGCTGAAGACCTCGATCAAGCATGCCGGCGCGCCCTGGGAGTTCGGGCTCGCAGAGACGCAGCGGGTGTTGAGGACGAACCGCCTGCGCTCGCGCATCACCGTGCGCGCGGACGGCGGGCTGCTGACCGGCCGCGACGTGGTGATCGCGGCCCTGCTCGGGGCCGAGGAGTACGGCCTGGGCACCGCGCCGCTGGTGGCCCTTGGCTGCATCATGCTGCGCAAGTGCCACTGCAACACCTGCTCGGTCGGGATCGCCACACAGGACCCGCGCCTGCGCGCGCGCTTCCAGGGACGCGCGGAGCACGTCGTGAACTACATGCGCTTCGTCGCCGAAGAGGTGCGCGAGCACATGGCCGCCCTCGGCTTCCGCACCATGGATGAGATGATCGGCCGGGTCGAGCGGCTGCGGCCGCAGCGGATTGTGCACCCGAAGGGCTTCCGCCCGGACGTCTCGGAGCTGCTGCGGCGCGTGCAGTCCGAGGATGCACCGCGCCGGACCCGCGCGCAGAACCACGGCCTGGACACGAAGATCGACCACAAGGTGATCGGGCAGGCCCGGCCGGCGCTGGACGAGGCGCGGCCGGTGGAGGTCGAGATCGGGCTGAGCAACCGCGACCGGACCTTCGGCACGCTGCTGAGCTACGAGGTCACCCGCCGCTACGGCGCCGAGGGCCTGCCGGCGGGCACCATCGCGGTGCGCTGCAGCGGCACGGCGGGGCAGAGTTTCGGCGCCTTCCTGTGCCGCGGGATCGCGCTGCATCTGGTCGGCGATGCGAACGACTACGCCGGCAAGGGGCTCTCGGGCGGGCTGATCACCGTCCGCACGCCGCCGGACGCCGGCTACCCGGCCGCGGAGAACTCGATCGTGGGCAACGTCACGCTGTTTGGCGCGACTGGAGGCGAGGCCTACTTCAATGGTCGCGGGTCCGAGCGCTTCTGCGTACGCAACTCCGGCGCGCTGAGCGTGGTCGAGGGGGTGGGCGACCACGCCTGCGAGTACATGACCGGCGGGGTGGCGGTGATCCTCGGGCCCATCGGCCGGAACTTCGGGGCCGGCATGAGCGGCGGCGAGGCGTACATCTTCGACGCGGAGGGGCTCGCCGGGCGGCACCTGAACCCGGACGGCCGCCGGATCGAACCGGTGCGGGACGCGCGCGACCGCGAGCTGCTGCGGCGGCTGCTGGAGAACCACCTCAGCTACACCGGCAGCCATCTGGCCGCCCGGATCCTGGGGGACTGGGAGCGATCACTGGAGACCTTCGTGAAGGTGGTGCCCGACGCCTACGCCGATGCAGTGGCCCGGCACCTGGCCACCGGGCGGGATATCCGCGTGACACCGCCGCCACGGGCTGCATGAGGACGCGAGCCATGTCAGAAAATCATCCCGACGGATTTCTGCTCCACCCGCGGCGCACGATCGGCTACCGCGACGCCCGCGCGCGCACGCGCGACTATCAGCAGATCTACGCCTTCGAATGGGACAGCAAGGAGCTGGGCAACCAGGGCCAGCGCTGCATGGACTGCGGTGTGCCGACCTGCATGGGCGGCTGCCCGATCGGGAATCTCATCCCGGAGTGGAACGACCTCGTCTACCGCGGTCTCTGGGAGGAGGCGCTGGCGCGGCTGCACGCGACCAACAACTTTCCCGAGTTCACGGGCTACACCTGTCCGGCGCCCTGTGAACCGGCCTGCACGCTCGCCAGCAACGACGACGCGGTGACCATCAAGGACATCGAGCGCGCCATCGTCGACATGGGCTGGGAGAGGGGCTGGATCGTGCCGTGTCCGCCGACGCAGCGGACCGGAAAGCGGGTGGCGATCGTCGGCAGCGGCCCGGCGGGGCTCGCTGCCGCCCAGCAGCTCAATCGCGCCGGACACGCGGTCACCGTGTTCGAGCGCGACGACGTGATCGGCGGACTGATGGTCTACGGCATCCCCGACTTCAAGTTCGCCAAGCACATGGTGGCGCGCCGTGTGCGGCAGTTGCGCGACGAGGGCATCGAATTCCGCGCCGGCGTGAATGTTGGCGCCGATCTGCCGCTCGCGGAGCTGCAGGAGGGCTTCGACGCGGTGTGCCTGGCGATCGGTGCGCTGCGGCCACGCGACGTGCCGGTGCCAGGGCGCGACCTGAAGGGCATCCTGTTCGGAATGGAGTATCTCACCGCCGAGAACCGGCGCCAGGCCGGGCGGCCGGTGGACGGCGTCACCGACGCCCGCGGCAAGCGGGTGGTCGTGCTCGGTGGCGGCGACACCGGGGCCGACTGCGTTGCCACCGCGCATCGTCAGGGTGCGCGCGAGGTGGTGCAGGTCAGCATCAATCCTCGCCCGCCGGAGGAGCGGCCGGAGGACAACCCGTGGCCGCAGCAGCCGCAGACCTACCGCCGGACGTATGCCATCGAGGAGGGCGGGGAGGAGGCCTTCAGCCTGAACGTCGCCGGTTTTGTCGACACGGACGGGGACGGACGCGTGGACCGGATCGACTTCGAGCGGGTCGACTGGGAGCGCGACCGGCACGGCCGTCGGACCGAGAAGATCGTGCGCGAGAGCGGGATCCAACGGCCGGCCGATCTCGTGCTGATCGCGATCGGCTTCGAGGGACCGGAGGTCGACCCGCTGCAGGAAAGCCGCCTGACGGTCACGGAGCGCAAGGTGCTGGAGACCGACGCGCGGAAGATGTCATCGATTCCCGGGGTGTTCGTGGCCGGAGACGCGAGCCGCGGCCAGTCGATCGTCGTCTGGGCCATCGGCGAGGGCCGCGACGTCGCCCGCCGGATCGATGCCTGGCTGATGGGGACGTCCCGACTTCCTCCCAGCCTGCAGACCCCGAACCCCCCGAGCCCACCGCGCGGCCTCTGACACCGCTTTTCCGGGGGGGCAGTCCACCCATTTCCACGGGGTCGCCCGGGTGGCGTGATCTGCGGGAATCGCAAGCGACGGCTCGGTTGGCTCGCGTTCATTCCGGGGTAGCCGCGGTTATCGGTGTACTGTCCCCGAATAACCCAAAATCCGGTTTTTATTCTCTATACTCCGTGCACACCCTTACTGGAGACCCTGGATGCCGAGATTCCTTCGTTCCGGATGCAATGGCCTTCTGACCGCCGGCCTGCTGCTGGCGGGCCTGTTCGGCCTTGCCACCATGGCCGCGGCCGACGATGCGCTGCGACCGTTTATCCTGGCACCCGACGACGCGGCCGCTCCGGACGCCCGTCTGGACCAGGCGCGCGGCGCCCTGGAAGAGGCCGGCTTCGAGGTCGTTGGCGAATACACCCCCCATGCCGAGGCCCGGGTGCTGGTGGTCACCAGCGAGGAATTGCTGCAGGCGGCCGCCGCCACGGATTCCTCTGCCTACGCGGCCGCCCAGCGGGTTGCGGTGACCACGACGGAGGAGGGCACCGAGCTGGCCTACACCAATCCGCGTTACATGGCCGCGGCGTATCGTCTGGACGAAGACCTCGACGGCGTGGCCAGTGCGATGGAGGCGGCCCTTGGCCGGGCCCGCGATTTCGGTTCCGAGGAAGGCATTTCGGTGCGCGATCTGAACCGCTACCGTTACATGTTCGGCATGCCCAGGTTCCATGATCGCCTGACGCTGGCGACCCATCCCAGTCATGCGGCGGCCGTCGCCGCGGTCGAGGCCGGTCTGGCGGCCGGAGCAGGGGATACCGCCCAGGTCTACCGGATCGATATTCCGGGACAGAACCAGGTGCTGTTTGGCGTCGCGATCCTGGAGGGTGAAGGTGCGGACGCACTCGTGATGGAGAAGATCGATCGCCAGTCGCCCCATCACACCCCGCATCTGCCCTATGAGTTGCTGGTGGACGGCACCAGCGTCGAGTCCCAGGACGCCCACTTCCGCATCGCGATCAACTTTCCCGACCTCTCGATGATGGGCAAGGGCGGTTTCATGAGCATCCGCTCCGCTCCCGATGCCATTGAGGAATCGCTGACGGCCGTGGCGACCTACCGCCGATAACCGGCCCTGGATGCCAGGCCTCCGGTCTGGCTGCATCTTCAACGGAAACAGGGTCAGGTCTCACAATCCGGCTTTGCTCGATGGGCCATGCTGGAATGTGAGACCCGACCCCGGGTCTCCTCCTGGCGCCCTCCGGGATCGCGGCTGCCAGCCGCGCCGAACCGAACCGCTGGGTCGGTCGTCTGGAGACAGAACTGAAAAAGGCACCCGCAGGTGCCTGTTTTCATTAAAGCTTTGGTGGAGCGGAGGAGGATCGAACTCCCGAGCTTCGCATTGCGAATGCCGTTCCCCGATTGTGCGGTCAATAAAATCATTCACTTACGCGCACAGGCCCCGCGCTAATGTGACTGAAATGGACCCAATTGCCCGCTGCGTGACTGGAGTGCGTCACGATCCGGTCACGCCGGGATCCGGCTTCTCGATGGTCAGATTCATCTGGCGCGCTGGTTACATTGAGACGCCGAGGGAGGTTTCCGTGACGAACACTGCAACCCAGCGCTTCGTTCGCGGTGAACGGTACAGGGCCGTGAAGGAGGGCGTTTATCTTCGGGGCTTCCGGCCGATTGGCCCAGGCATGGAAACCCTCTGGTGCAGGGATCTCCGGATCGGGGACGTCATTGGTTGCGCCGGTTGCGCATTAACGTCGGGTGACGGTGCCCCGATGATGCACGGGCTCGACGAAGACGGGGTTCCGCCCGCGATCGCTGGCATCGACTCAGCCGGCATTTAGATACGCGATGTCGCTAGTTCGCGCAGGCGCTGTACCATGCTGTTCGCGACCACCTGGCCGAAACGTTGTTGGTATATTTGCGCCCCAGATAACTTGATTTGGCGCGGCATCGTGTGATGCCGTTTGTGCCATGAAAGGAAAAGCCATTTGTGCTCGAAGATATTGAGTGCGGCAGCTAGATCCCATATTGGTGGCAAGATCAGAGTCACGTGCTTTCCAACACGGTTCAGTTCCGCCCAAAAAGCGTCCGGGTCGTCAACGTGCTCAATGGTGTGTGAGCAGAGTACATGCTCAAACTCGCCATTCTTGAACGGTAGCCGGTAGATATCCGGCGTCAGCACAAAATTCGGCACGTCCTGCGCCACAATGTCCGCATTCACGCCGCCACCGTCGATATCGCCGCAACAGATATTTAAGTCCCATTTCTGACGCTCCCGGATAATTCGGGGTTTCAAAATGCGGTAACTGAGAAGATTCAGCAGAAAAAGGGCCGCGATGCCAGCGGCGACGGCAA
>NZ_JAWLHP010000073.1:0-10722 GCF_041690275.1 Thioalkalivibrio sp. | reverse complement strand
GCGGCCTCGCCCTTCGGGCCGCCCGCGCTGCGCGCGGACGTTGGCTCCGCTGCGCTTCGCGCTCGAACCTTGCAGGTTCGAACCCTGGCCAGCTTCAATCATCTACGAAAAAGGCCCCATGAAGGGGCCTCTTTCGTAGATGGCTGGGGGACCAGGATTCGAACCTGGGTTGACGGAGTCAGAGTCCGTAGTCCTACCGCTAGACGATCCCCCAATTCGGCGGGCCGGGGGAGTGGTCCCCGCCCGGGACGTCAGCGCTTGGAGAACTGCTTCGCGCGACGGGCCTTGGCCAGGCCTACCTTCTTGCGCTCCACCTCCCGCGCGTCGCGGGTCATGAAGCCGGCCTGGCGCATCGGCGAGCGCAGGCCCTCGTCGTACTCGACCAGCGCGCGAGCGATGCCGAGGCGGATGGCGCCGGCCTGGCCGTTGGCGCCGCCTCCCTGCACGGTGGCGATCACGTCGAAGCGGTCCCCCGCCTCCGCGGTCACCAGCGGCTGGCGAACCACCATCTGCGAGGTCTGCCGGCCGAAGTAGTCATCCAGCGCCTTGTTGTTGACGATGATGTCGCCCTTCCCCGGACGGAGAAAGACCCGCGCGGATGCGGTCTTGCGGCGGCCGGTGCCATAGTTCTGGTTCATTGCCATGAATGCGTTGTCCTTGACGTAAACGGTTCGGCGAGGGTCTAGATCTCCAGCGGCCGGGGCTGCTGGGCGGCATGCCGATGCTGACTGCCCGCGTAGACCTTCAGCTTCTTGAACATCGCTCGACCCAGCGGGTTCTTCGGAAGCATCCCCTTGACCGCCAGTTCCAGCACGCGCTCCGGGGCGCGTTCAATCATCTGCGCGAAGTTCGCCTGCTTCAGGCCGCTGGGGTAGCCGGAGTGGCGATAGTACATCTTGTCGCTGGCCTTCTTTCCGGAAACCCGGATCTTCTCGGCGTTCACGACAACGATGTAGTCCCCCGTGTCCACGTGAGGCGTGTACACGGGCTTGTGCTTGCCGCGCAGGCGGCGCGCGATCTCGGTGGCCAGCCGGCCGAGGGTCTTGCCGTTCGCGTCCACGAGGTACCAGTCGCGTTCGACTTCTGACGGCTTGGCGCTGATGGTCTTCATGCCTGTTGCTCCGGATGCGGGGCGTTTCGGAAAGCGCGAAATAGTAACCGACCCGCGCCAGGGGTTCAAGGTGCACAACGAGAATCGCCGGCCCGCGAGGGACCGGCGATTCCGGGACTCGAGGTACCCGTGTGCACCTACATGCGGTCCATCGCCTTCTCCTGGACCTGCTCCATCAGTTCCGGATCGTTCTGCAGCGCCATGGCCACCTCGTTGTACTCCTGAACGCTCATGCCCGAGGCCTCCACGGCCTGCATCATCTTTTCCTGGGCCTCCTGCTGAAGCCCCTGGGCCTCGCCCTCGTCAGAGGCGTCCTGCAGGCGCTCGGTGTAGTCCTCGCGGATTCCCTGCACCGCGACGAAGGCGTCCACGAAGGTGTCGATCGTCTGGTCGGTCATGGCTGCGGAGGGCGGCGTGGTTTCACCGAAGGACGGCTGGCCGCCGTCCTGCGCGAGGGCGGCACCACTGGCGGCGAAGAGGGCGGTCAGGGCAATGGTCAGTACAGTCTTGCGAATCGTCATCAAGTGCTCCTCAGGAGTTGCGTTGCTTGCAGACCCTTGCAAAGCAGCAACCGTGCCAACAACCTGAGTCCGATACCGGGGAGCACCGGATCAAGGGCTTATGGCCATCTCCCTCCGCTCCGGAGGACCCCTCCGATCTGAGTCGCACGGTGCAATCCGCCACATGTGTCGAATCGCTACGGTCCAGCGGGTCACAGCTCGTCGCCCAGCTTCCGGTAGAGCGTCTTGCGTCCGATACCAAGGATGCGCGCCGCACGTTGCTTGTTGCCGCCGGTGAAGGCGAGTACCTGCCGGATGTAACGGTTCTCGAGCTCCTCCAGCGTCTCCCAGTCCTCGTCCTGCCGCGCCTCGCCCCCAGACCCCGCCACGGACGGTTCCCGGGCCGACACGTCCGCGCGGACCCGCTCGGGCAGGTCGTCCAGCCGGATCAACCCGTCGCGGGCCAGGGTGGCTGCCCGCTCGACGAGGCCTTCCAGCTCGCGCACATTGCCGGGAAAGCGGTAGCCGAGGAGTCGCCGCATGGCCTCGGGCTCGAGCCGTCTGACCGCCCCCCGCTGCTCGAGGGCGTGACGGTGCAGAAAGGTGTGCAGCAGCCGGGCGATATCCTCGCCGCGCTGGCGCAGGGGCGGAACCTCGATGCGAAAGGTCTCCAGCCGGAAAAAGAGATCCTCGCGCAGCAGACCCTCGGCCAACAGCTCGGCGACATCCCGGTGCGTGGCCGCAATGATCCGCACATCCGTCGCAATCTCGTCATTGGCGCCGACCGGCCGCACCCGACCGTCCTGGAGCACGCGCAGCAGCTTGGTCTGCATCGAAGCCGGCATCTCGCCGATCTCGTCCAGGAACAGCGTGCCCCCGTCCGCCTCCAGGAACAGGCCCCTGCGCGCCCCCTTGGCACCACTGAAGGCGCCCGCCGCATGCCCCAGCAGCTCGGATTCCAGCAGGGTCTCGGGGATGCCGGCGCAGTTCAGGGCGACGAACGGTCCTTGCGCACGGGGACTCTCCTCGTGCAGCGCCCTGGCGACGAGTTCCTTGCCGGTTCCGGACTCCCCGGTGATCAGGACGCTCCCGTCGGAGGGAGCGATACGTCGGATCAGGTCGAACAGGCGCAGCATTGCCGGACTCTTTCCCTGCATCCCGTGGAAGCCTCGCTCGCCCAGCACCTCCCGATACTGCTGCACCTCGGCGCGCAGCTGCCGGGTCTGCAACACCCGCTGCGCCGCCAGCCGCAGGTGTTCGAGATCCACAGGCTTGGTCAGAAAGTCGTCCGCTCCCGCCTTCAGGGCACTGACCGCCTGATCGATGGTGCCGAAGCCGGTGAGCATGACGAAGCCCGGTGCCGGTACCAGCGTGCGCGCGGCCTCCAGCACGGCGAAACCGTCCGCCTCCGGCAGGCGCAGGTCGCTGACCACCAACCCAAAGCTCCGTTCGCCCAGCAGCGTGAGCGCCTGCTCGGCGCTGGCTACTGCGGTGACCTGGTAACCCGCGTCCGAGAGTTCCTGCTGCAGGAGCTCGCGGTGCCCGCCATCGTCTTCGACCACGAGTACCCTTTCTTCGACGCGAGCGTCCATCATCGCGCCTCCCCTTCTGCCGCGGGCAGCGTGATCACGAAGCGCGCGCCCGGTTGCCATTCACGGTCCAGCCGCAGGTCGCCACCATGGTCCTCGACCGCCGCATGGGCGACGGCGAGCCCCAGGCCGGTGCCCTGCCCGGCTGGCTTGGTGGTGAAAAAGGGCTCGAAGATCTGGTCCACGTCCTCTTCCGCGATTCCCGGGCCATCATCGGCCACCCCGATTTCCACCATGGGCCGCCCGTCTTTCACGACCTGCCGCCAGTCGACGCGCACCCGCTGGCTGCCCGCGTGGATTGCATTCTCGATCAGGTTGCCCAGCGCCTGCTCCAGCCGGGCCGGATCGGCGCGCAGCACGAGTGCACTGTCCTCGCCAGCACTGTTGCCGGGCCCGGTCTCGATCTCGATTTCCCGACGCCCGGCCCCAACCCCGACCCTGGCGACGACGTCGCTTACCAGGGCCGGAACGACGATCTCCCGCGTGTTCAGCGGATTGCGGCGCGCGAAGTTCAGCAGCTGACGCACGATGTGCTCCACGCGGCGCAGTTCCCCAAGCAGGCTGCGGATTTCCGCGCTGGCCGGCGAATCCTCGGGCAATCCGCGGCGCGCCCTCTGCGCACGTCCGCCGATCACTCCAAGCGGCGTGCCCAGCTCGTGCGCAACACCGGCCGCCAGCTGACCGATCGCGGCCAGTTTCTCCGACTGGCGCAGCTTCTCCTCCAGTTCCGCGCGCCGGGCACGCTGCGCCTCCAGCGCCCGTTCCGAATCCTCGCGACGCTGGATCATCTCGTTCATCGTGGTCGCGAGCAGGCGCAGTTCCTGCGGACCCTGTTCCGGCACGCGCAGGCCACGGGTCCCGTCCCCGACACGCCGCATCGCATCCACGAGCCGGCTCACGTGCCGGCCGACTGCGCGGTAGTGTCCGATCAGCACCACCATCAGGAAGACCGCTGCGAGCAGCCCGATCGCCAGTCCACCCTGCCAGCGCATCTGCGCAATGTAGGCCTGGAAACGGGTCACGTCGCGCGTGATCTGCAGCAGTCCGATGATCCGGCCGCCGGCATCAGTCAGCGGCAGGAAGAAGGAAAAGACCTCGCGGCCCTGCCGCTCGTCGAAGGCACCCTGGCTTCCGCCCTCGGTGATCACGCGGGCCTCGCGCCGGCGCTCGAGCGAGGGACTGCGCGGGCCGCTGGTCGCGACCAGCTGGCCGTCGGAATCGTACACGTAGACTCCGAAGACCTGCTCGAGCTGGAAGGCGGAATCCAGGGCCTGCTGCACGTCCAGTGCGTCGCGGCGGACCATCGCGGTCGAAATGGGTAGCCGGATGGATCGCGCCACCAGTTCGATGTCCTCCTGCATGCGCAGTTCCATCTGCTGTTCGAATTCGCGGAGCCCCAGCAGCCCCAGCGCGACCAGCAGCCCGAGCAGCGGCAACAGCACGAAGGCGATCACGGCATTACGCAGGTTGTTGAGTCGCAGGAGCATCCAGTGGTACTACGCGAGTGGCGGCATACAGGGGTATCAGAATCCTCCGGAATATGCGAGTCCGGGGCGCGCCGGACCTGCCGGGGTATGCCCCCAAAAAAAAAGCGCGAACCGAAGTTCGCGCCAATTAACCACCAAAGGAGGATGGAGGAGTACGCTGACGGTTGCGGGGGGCAACCAATCAACGTATGAGCATGTTCTAATATATCGACTTGCGTGTCAACCCCGCAGTGCAAAAAAAATCCTGCGCTGCCTGCGATGGCGGCCGCGGGTTCGCTTTGCAACAATGTCGTCCCACCCTCGAACGGCCACCGCCATGCTTGCGTTTCACAGCATTCCCGTCACCGCCTTCGAACAGAACGCCACCCTGATCTGGTGCGAGAAGACGCGGGAGGCCGCCTGGGTGGATCCCGGTGGTTCTCCTCAACGTCTGCTTGAGGCCGCACGCGAACGCGGCCTGGAACTGCGCCAGATCCTGCTCACCCACGGGCACCTCGACCACGTCGGCGGTGCCCAGGCCCTCGCGGAGCTGGCGTCGGTCCCGATCGTCGGCCCGGGAGAGGCCGACCGCTTCTGGCTCGAACAGCTGCCGATGCAGTCGCGCATGTTCGGGGCCGAGGAGGTGCAACCGTTCCTGCCCGACCGCTGGCTCGCGGAGGGGGACCAGGTCCGGGTCGGCGACCAGGTGCTCGACGTCTACGCGTGCCCGGGGCATACCCCGGGCCACGTGATCTTCCACCACGCGGCGAGCCGGCTGGCCCTGGTGGGCGACGTGTTGTTCGCCGGGAGCATTGGGCGCACCGACTTTCCGCGCGGCAACCACACCGATCTGCTGCAGTCGATCACCGGCAAGCTGTGGCCACTGGGCGACGACACGCGCTTCGTACCCGGACACGGACCGATGTCCACCTTCGGCCAGGAACGGCAGAGCAATCCGTTCGTCAGCGATCGGGTGCTGGGGTCGGGGGCCTAGCAGGCCCGCTGCGCGCGGCGCACCTGTGGGAGCGGATCTGTAGGAGCGGCTTCCAGCCGCGATCGGTGTTGGGGCCGGCGATCGCGGCTGGAAGCCGCTCCTACAGTGGTCTGGCCGGCGATCGCGGCTGGAAGCCGCTCCTACAAAGCGGGGCGCGGGAATCGGTGGGCCGGACGCGTCCGGCTCAGCGCATCGCCTTCAGGGCCGTGATCCGCTCCTCGATCGGTGGGTGGGTCATGAACAGGCGCTTGATGCCCTCCCTCACGCCGCCGCGGATGCCGAAGGCGGCCATCTGGTCCGGCATGTCGACTGGCCGTCCCGAGGCGCGCGCCAGGGATTCCAGGGCCCCGATCATCTGGTCGCGACCCGCCAGGCGGGCACCGGCCTGATCGGCCCGGAATTCGCGCTGGCGCGAGAACCACATCACGATGATCGACGCCAGGATCGCGAGCAGGATCTCCATCACGATCGTGGTGATCCAGAACGCGGGCCCGTGACCCGACTCGTTCTTGAACACCACACGGTCCACGAAATGACCGGCGACCCGCGCGAGGAAGATCACGAACGTGTTCACCACGCCCTGGATCAGTGCCAGGGTGACCATGTCGCCATTCGCGACGTGACCCACTTCGTGCCCCAGCACGGCCTCGACCTCGCCCTGTTCCATGTTGCGCATCAGCCCGCTGCTGACCGCCACCAGGGCGTTGTTGCGGCTCATCCCGGTGGCGAAGGCGTTGGGATCCGGCGAATCGTAGATGCCGACCTCCGGCATGCCGATACCGGCCTCGCGAGCCTGACGCTTTACCGTCTCGACCAGCCATTGCTCGGTCGCATTGCGCGGCTTCTCGATCACGTGCACCTTCATCGTCTTCTTGGCCATCCACTTGGAGATCGCCAGGGAGATGAAGGATCCCCCGAACCCGAACACCGCAGCGAAGATCAGCAGGGCGTTGAGATTGAGGTCAACGCCCTCCTGATCCAGGATGCGCTCCACCCCGAGGAGGCGCAGCACGATGCTGAGGACCACGATGATGGCAAGGTTGGTCCCCAAAAACAGAAGGATACGCTTCATTTTGGCTCCTGGAATTCCACAAGGAAACGGCAACAGCGGCTATTAGATGGGGCTCTTCGCCGGAAATGCAAGTGGGACGCGCTCAGCTTTGGACCTCCAGCCGGTCGACCTTCTGGTAGCCGCGCGGCAGCTTGTGCCCCCGGCGCCCGCGATCGGCCTCGTAGCCGCCCCACTCGGATGGCCCCATACCCTTGAATCTACGACCCGAGTGAATGACCAGGGTACCGCCCGCGGGCAACACCTCCGCGGCCACCACCCGTTCCTTGCCGTCCTTGAGCCGCGCGGCTGGAATGCCGATGATCCTGTTGCCCTTGCCCCGCGCCATCTCCGGCAGTTCCACCGCGGGCACAATCAGCAGGTAGCCCTCCGAGGTCACCAGCGCAAGACGGTCGCTCGCGGGATCCCGCACGCGCAGGGGTGGCAGCACGCCGGCGCCCTTCGGCACGGTCAGCACGGTCTTCCCCGACTTCTGGCGGCTGAAGAGGTCGCCGAGCCGCGCGAGGAACCCGTAGCCGTAGTCCGTCGCCAGGAGCCACGTCTCTTCCGGCCCGCCCGAGGCCAGACCCACGAAGTGGCCGCCGTCAGCCGCCGCGACCCGCCCCGACAGCGGCTCGCCCTGGCCGCGGGCCGAGGGCAGCGTGTGCGCCGGCAGCGTGTAGGCGCGCCCGGTGGAGTCCAGGAAGGCCACCAGCTGATTGCTGCGGCCCGCGAGCGCGGCCAGGAACCCGTCACCGGCCTTGTAGTTCAATCCCTTCGGATCGACCTCGTGGCCCTTTGCAGCGCGTATCCAGCCCATCCTCGAGAGCACGATGGTCAGGGGCTCGGTGGGCACCAGCGCCGTTTCGTCCAGGGCCTGGGCGGCGGCGCGCTCGACCAGCGGCGAGCGGCGCTCGTCGCCGAAGGTCTCGGCATCGGCACGGATCTCGTCCGCCACCAGGCGCTTCAGGCGCCGGTCCGAACCGAGGATCTTCTCCAGCTGCTCGCGCTCGGCGGCCAGTTCGTCCTGCTCGCCGCGGATCTTCATCTCCTCGAGCTTCGCGAGGTGGCGCAGCTTCAGCTCCAGGATCGCCTCGGCCTGGATGTCGGTGAGGCCGAAGCGCTCCATCAGGACCGGTTTGGGCTTGTCGTTCTCGCGGATGATGCGGATCACCTCGTCGATGTTCAGGTAGGCGATCAGCAGGCCCTCGAGCACGTGCAGCCGGGCCAGCACCTTGTCCAGCCGCCACTGCAGCCGCCGGCGTACCGTGTGCACACGGAACCCGAGCCATTCCTCCAGCAGCGCCCGAAGATCCCGGACCCGCGGCCGTCCGTCGAGGCCGATCAGGTTCATGTTGACCCGGTAGCTCTTCTCGAGGTCGGTGGTCGCAAACAGATGCGCCATCAGCGACTCGACGTCGGTGCGCTGACCACGCGGCGTGATCACCAGCCGGGTCGGGTGCTCGTGGTCGGATTCGTCGCGCAGGTCTTCCACCATCGGAAGTTTCTTCGCGTTGATCTGGGCCGCGATCTGTTCCAGGACGCGGGACCCGGAGGCCTGGTACGGCAGCGCGGTGATCACGATGTCGCCATTCTCCCGCTCGTAACGGGCGCGGGCGCGCACCGAGCCGTGACCATGCGCATAGACCCGCCGCAGCTCCTCACGCGGGGTGATGATCTCGGCCTCGTTCGGGAAGTCCGGTCCCTGGACGTGTTCCAGCAGTTCGTCGAGCGATGCACGCGGGTTTTCGAGGAGGTGCACGCAGGCCGCCGCGACCTCGCGCAGGTTGTGCGGAAGGATGTCCGTGGCCATCCCGACGGCGATGCCAGCCGCACCGTTCAGCAGCACGTTCGGCAGGCGCGCCGGCAGCATCTTCGGCTCCTGCAGGGTGCCGTCGAAGTTGGGCACCCAGTCCACCGTGCCCTGGCCCAGCTCGGAGAGCAGCACCTGCGCATAATGCGCCAGCCGCGACTCGGTGTAGCGCATCGCCGCAAAGCTCTTCGGATCGTCGGGCGATCCCCAGTTGCCCTGCCCGTCGACGAAGGGATAGCGGTAGGAGAAGGACTGTGCCATCAGCACCATGGCCTCATAGCAGGCGCTGTCACCGTGCGGGTGGAACTTGCCGAGGACGTCTCCCACGGTACGTGCGGATTTCTTGTACTTCGCGGTCGCCGAGAGCCCCAGCTCGCTCATCGCGTAGATGATCCGGCGCTGAACCGGCTTCAGGCCGTCACTGATGTGCGGCAGCGCCCGGTCGAGAATCACGTACATGGAATAGTCCAGGTACGCCTTCTCCGTAAAGTCCCTCAAGGGAAGCTGCTCCGCGTCCTGGAAATCGAGGGTCAGATTCTCGGGCATTGTGTCACTTGGTCTCTCAGTGCGTGGCGGGACACCCGTGCCGCAGCGGCGGTTTGCCCGACTCTCGGCGCCGCCGTACTGTAGCCACTCTTGCGCCTGCATGCCATCGGCCGAGGCGGCGCCCCAAAGGAGGACCGTGGATTTGGAGACCGGCTGGATCGCCAGCGGCATTGCCGTGGCCGTGTTCCTCGTGGCCGTTGTGAGTGCGGCGCACGCGGTCCTGCAGCGGCGCGAGACCGGGACGGTGATCGCATGGGTCGGGCTGATCTTCCTGCTGCCGCTCGCTGGCTCGGTGCTCTACTGGCTGTTCGGCATCAACCGCATCCAGCGGCGCGCCCGCGCCATGCGCGAGGGCCACGCGCCGTCGCCGCTGCCCAGCCCGAGTCTCGCCGTGGACCCCGAACTGAGCAAGCGCTGGCGGGGGCTGCTGGGATCCGGCGACGCGCTCAGCCCGTTCACCGTCAGTGGTGGAAACCGGGTCACGCCGCTGTTCGACGGCGACCAGGCCTACGAGTCGATGCTCGCGGCGATCGACGGCGCACGGCGGGGGATCGCGCTGGCGACCTACATCTTCGATACCGACCGTATCGGACAGGTCTTCGCCGAACGGCTGCAGGCGGCGAACGAGCGCGGCGTCGAGGTTCGGGTGCTGATCGACGGCATCGGCGCGCGCTACAGCCGGCGCAGCATGCTCGCGCGGCTCCGCAGGCTCGGGCTGCGCACGGCCGCGTTCCTGCCGGTGCATCTGCCGCGCAGCTTCGCCTCGTTCAACCTGCGCAACCACCGCAAGCTGCTGGTGGTGGACGGTGCGACCGGTTTCACGGGAGGCATGAACATCCGGCGGGGGCACTGCCTCACGGATCCCGGACGGTACCCCGTCCACGACCTCCATTTCCGTATCGAGGGACCCGTGGTGCAGCAGCTCCAGGCCGTCTTTGCGGAGGACTGGGCCTTCACCACCGGCGAATCGCTTCACGGGCCTGCGTGGTCAGTGGCCGGAAACCCTGCCGGCAGCACGGCGTGCCGCGGCCTTCCGGACGGACCCGACGAGGACTTCGAGGTCCTGCGCTTCACGCTGCTCGCGGCCCTGGCCGAGGCCCGCGAGCAGGTGATCATCATCACCCCCTACTTCCTTCCCGATGTCGGCCTGCTGGCGGCAGTGAAGACTGCGGCGCTGCGCGGCGTGCAGGTGGACCTGTTGCTACCCGGGCAGAGCAACCTCCGTCTGGTGGACTGGGCCGGCAATCCGCTGCAGGCGGAACTGGTGGAACGCGGCTGCCGGATCTGGCTGATGCCGCCACCCTTCAACCACAGCAAGCTGATGCTGGTCGACGGGTGCTGGGCGCTGTTCGGGTCCGGCAACTGGGATCCGCGCAGCCTGCGGCTGAACTTCGAGTTCAACCTGGAGTGCTACGACCCCGACCTGGTCCACGACCTGGCCCAATGGGCGAGCGGACTGCGGCAGAGGTCCCGGCTACTGACGCTGGATGAAATCCGGCGCCGTCCGATCCTGCTGCGCCTGCGCGACGGTGCCGCGCGACTCCTGACCCCTTATCTCTGAACTCCCGCCCCGGGCCGCCCTCCCGCGTAGGGTGGGCCAAGCGCAGCGGGCCCACCATTCCGGCCGCGGCGGTCTGTGGTGGGCACACTTCGTT
>NZ_JAWLHP010000072.1:0-11880 GCF_041690275.1 Thioalkalivibrio sp. | reverse complement strand
GATTTCCTTCAACGCCGGAACTCATCGTGTAGACTCGGGCCACCCACTCCAGAGCGGTCCTTCCGCAGTCATCACCCATGAGAGAACAAGTCCCAGACGAAATTCGACAGCCCCCCGTCAGGACCTCGGCCGTGTCCGTGCCTCCTTCGAACGCGTGCCTATCCGGAACGGATGTCTGCGAGCTTGCCAAGGCCACCGTAGACCATGACTTCATTTCAGAAACCCGTCTCGAGACTGCGATTGAGCACCAATGCCGGATGGCCCTGTTCGTGAATGGGGGAAGAGCATGAGCGCGATACCCGAGGCCTACTGGGAGATGATTGCGCCGCTGATCGAACGGGCGCGGATCCTTCTCGAGGACGGCGAGAGCCTGCGCCCCATCGCCTTTGTCGGTTCGCCCGAAAAGCGAACGATAGGCACCGTCGTGCTCAGCACCGCCGAGGGGGACGTCAGGGACAGTTCCGCCGAACAGGTACGCCGGGCGGCATACCGGGAGGATGCGGACTTCGTCTTCACCATCATGGAGGCCTGGGGGCTGCCGCCGAACAAGGTGGACAAGTACCAGGCCATCCTGGAGCAATACGGGTCCATCGAGGCCTCGCCCTACGCCATCGATCTCGTTTCATTCGCACTGGAAACCCGCGACGGGTCCTGGGTCGCGCAGGTCGAGGTGAAGCCGAAGGGTGTCTCGAAGCGGAAGAAGACCTTCGGCGAGCCCCGCTTCCGGCTCTTCCCCTCATCCGAGGGCGGGTTCGCGGAACTGCTGCCCCAGCGCGCGGAACGCAGCGACGGCGGCAGCGCCTTGCATTGAGACCCGTGATGCGCCACCCGCTCACCCGGATCTGCCGCCGCGCGAGACATTGCGCCGCGAGCACCCAGAGCAATGCTAAAGTCCAGTTTCACATTCCAGCGTGGCAGGTTGCAAAGCATCGTCTAGCGAGAACCGTCCCCGCACCAACGGCCTTTCGGATCGCGCAACAATGACCCGGTCCACGGCCCACAGTCGCCTCAGGAGAAATCGGATATGAGCTTCGGAAACATTATCGGGCAACTGCTCGGAGACGGTCTTGCGGGCCAGTCGAACACCCAGGCACGCGTAGGGCAGAGCGCGCAGAACATAGCGCAGGGCGGCGCCGGCATGGAGCAGATCCTCGGCTCCCTGCAGTCCATGATGGGTGGCGGCGCACCGGCTGGTGGCGCCGCCCCGGCGAGTGGCGCCGCCCCGGCAGGCGGCGGCGGCTCGGGTGGCGGGCTCAGCGGCCTGGCCGCCGCGGCCAAGAGCATGCTCGGCTCACCGCAGGTAGGGGGCATGTCCGGTGCTCAGCTCGGTGGCCTGGGCGCCCTCGCCGGTGCCTTGCTGGGCGGTGGAAGTGGTGCCGCGAAGGGTGCCGCCGGCGGCGGGGCAATGGCCATTCTCAGTACCCTCGCACTGAGCGCGCTGCAAAAGTCCCGTGGCGGCGGCTCCGGCGCGCCCGGTGCCGGCATGGCCGCTGTCGCTCCATCCCAACAGGAGCTCGCTTCCGTCACCTCGGAAGAGGGCGAGCGTCTGGCCTTGCGCGCAATGATCGCGGCCGCGAAGGCCGACGGTCAGGTGGACCAGACCGAGATGGATCGGCTCCTCGGCCAGCTGGAACCGGACGCGATAAGCGAAAGCGAGCGACAGTTCGTGATCGATGAACTGCAAAGGCCGCTGGATGTCTCCGAGATCGCCCGCGAGGTACAGACGCCTGCTCAGGCGGCGGAGGTCTACGCGGCCTCCCTGCTCGCCATCGACATCGACAGCGACCGGGAACGTGAGTACCTGCGCAATCTGGCCGCTGCCCTGCGGCTGGACCCCGGCGTGGTCACCTTCCTGCACCAGACCACGGGCGCGCCGAAGGTGTGACGGGAGATGCCACCATCCCGCGCGCTCTGCGAGGGGACGGTGGCATCGTTCGATCAGGGCGTGAGTTCGAGTTCGCTGCGCAGACGCGCGATCAAGGCTACCGACTCCCCTGGCGAATAGGGTCGCGGATCGCCGTGGCCCCAGACCGGTCCTGGCCAGGCCGGGTCCCCGGCTCGGCGGCCCACCACATGCCAGTGCAACTGCGGCACGACGTTACCGAGGCTCGCCAGGTTCGTCTTCTCCACGCCCGGTAACGCCGCCAGCACCCGGGCACAATCGGCGAGCAACCCGTCCACCGCCGCGCGCTGATCGGCCGTGAGCTCCCACCACTCACGGAAGCGGCCCGTGGCCGGGATCAACAGCAGCCATGGATAGCGGGCGTCGCGGACCAGACGAACCAGGCAGCCGTCACGCATTCCCACCGGCAGGCTGTCCGCCTCCAGTCGTTCATCCAGCCGGAACACCGCACCCCCTCGCAGAACAAGCACGCCCCTGATTATCGCCAATACACCGCCGTTTGATAATGGCCATCCCGACCACAACGCAACGGGTCAGGGGCGCGCGTCACTCCAGGCGCAAATCCCTATGCCGCAGGCGGCGGACCGAACAGCCCCGCCAGCGAAGGCGACAGCACGAAATCGAACGACGCCGCCAGTTCGGCGACCGGATCCTCCACCGGCTGGAACTCCGCCAGCAGCAGCGGTCGCAGGTGCTCGGGGACCCGGCGGAACAGCATGTCGTCCTCGTTCAGCGGCTCCCCGGCCACGTAGATCTGCGTGACGAACGGGACGTCGTCGCCCGGGAACACCGACGCGTGGATGTGCGGCGTGCGCCCCGGATAGGGCACCGGCCGGATGGTCCGGAAGCGGTAGCGACCCGCGTCATCGGTGACCGTGTGCCCGAAGCCCTGGAAGTTCGGGTCCTCCGCCGCGCCCTGGCGATCACGGGGGTGCCGGTAGCGCCCGTTCGCATCGCACTGCCAGATCTCCACACGGACCCCCGCGAGCGGCCGCCCGTCGACCTCCGTCACGCGTCCAGAGAGGTCACTGATCTGCCCCGCAGCCCGCCCGGAGCGGCCTTCGACCCGGGTCAGGTCGTTATCCTTGTGCAGCGGGGGAGTCACCGGGTAGAACGGGCCGGTCGCCTGCCCCGGAGTCAGTACGCGCTCGACGGCGCCCAGCGGCAGCGACAGCAGCGCAGCGCCTCCGCCCAGCACCAGCCGCCGGCGCAAATTCGCATGTCGGGACATCGGACACCCTCCGAAACGATGGATCACGGCAGTAAGACCCCAGTCGATGCCTGGCCGTTCCACCCCACCAGCCGCTTGGTCATGCGCGGCACCTCCGATCGAGAGAGCGTCCGCAACCCGCATCAATCGCCGAAGCTAAACTCGCTCTGCGCCCAGGACCCTGGAGCCTCGGCGACCTCGCCGGCCGGAACCAATGCGCTCACGCGCACGCCGAGCAGCCGCAGCGGACGGTCCAGGGGTGCCCGGCGCAGGCACTCCCGGCTCGCGGCCAGGAGCCCAGCCGGGTCGGCGAGCGGCTCGCGCAACGTGTGGTCGCGGGTCAGGGTACGGAAGTCCTCGTAGCGCAGCTTGATGCCCACGGTGCGCCCGCGTACACCCAGCGCCTGGAGATCGGCGGCCACCCGGTCGCAGAGGGCGACGAGAATACCGGTGAGCTCGGCGCGATCCCGCCGCGGATGCAGGTCGCGCTCGAAGGTGGTCTCGCGGCTGACCGACTTGCGTTCGGCCTCCGTCACCACCGGCCGGTCATCCTGCCCGTGCGCGGCCGCATGCAGCCAGGTGGCGTAGTTGCGCCCGAAGTGCTCCTGCAGCAGCCCGAGCTCCGCGCGGGCGAGATCAGCGATGCTGTGAACACCCATATGCTCGAGTCGTTTCGCAGATTTCGGCCCAATACCGTTGATCTTGCTTACTTTCATCGGCCAGATGCGCGCGGTGATGTCATCCGGACCGACCACGGTCAGGCCATCCGGCTTGTCCAGCTCCGAGGCGATCTTGGCCAGCAGCTTGTTCGGCGCGATCCCGATCGAGCAGGACAATCCGGTCGCATCGCGCACCGCCTCCTTGATCCTGCGGGCGATCGCGACGGGATCGTTCCGGTGGGCCGTCAGATCGAGGTAAATCTCGTCGATACCCCGGTCTTCGATCTGCGGCACGAGGGCCGCCACCGCACTCTTGAACCGCCCCGAGTAGCGGCGGTAGGCCATGAAATCCGCCGGCAGCAGGAACGCATCCGGTGCAAGACGGGCAGCGGTCATCAGCCCCATGCCGGAGTGAACTCCAAGGGCGCGTGCCTCGTAGGTCGCGGTGGTCACCACGCCGCGGCCGCGGTAGTCGCGCAGGCGGGCGAACTTGAGCACGCCCTCCTCACCCACCGTCGGCGCTTCGGCACGGCGCCCCCCGACCACCAGCGCCTGACTCCGCAGTTGCGGGTAGCGCAGCAGCTCCACGGACGCGTAAAAGGCGTCCATGTCCAGGTGGGCAATAGCGCGGTCCCGAAAGATCAGATCCCTCGCCTCCGATTGGTGGCATCGTCCGCCGTGACGTCATGGCGACAAGAGGCCCGAGCGATTAATTTTTATTCCCTCCGTCCCCTTTTCGTTTCACCGGCGTGACGCGTGCCTCGGCATCGATCGCCTGCGCTTCCACGGCCGCAAAGAGCGCTATGGACTCGCGGGGATAGTCGAGAATGAGATTCTTGAAGTTCTGGTCATGCGTCGTGCGCGGGGCCCCGCCTTCCGTGGCGGGATCGGTCCATGGTACCGAGTCCGGTTCCGAGCGGTTATCGGAATACCTCGTCGAGTGTCGAGGCGGTGAGGATGCGTTCCGACCACTGTAGCAATGCATCGGCATCAGCGGATTCCACCTGGTCGCGGGCACTCTGGGGCAGATTGCCAAAACGCAGTGACAGCTGACGCAGCAGCATCTGTGCTTCACCCTGCCGAATACCTCTCTTCACGCCCCGTTCCAGGCCTTGTTCCAGGCCCTCTTCCCGGCCCTTCTCCAGAAACCGCTCTGCAAACCGCGTCATCTCAGCCACCTCCTCCGGGTACCGCTGGCGGTAAACGATGCGTTCATTCTCGTCCAGCGCCGCGTAGATGTCGATGAAATCCAGGTACTTGAGCTGCCGCTCCGGATCCGGCTCCAGGTCCGCCAACCCGCGCACCGCACGCGCATAGACCTCGAGTTTCTCTTCCGGAGCGTAGGCCATGTTCGGCAGGTTCAGACGGGCCACCAGATTGCTGCTCTGGAAATGCTCCCGTGCCGGAATCCGCCGCAACGGATAAGCCAGGAACCGGAAATCGAGATACGCCGCGGTGTCCCCACCGAGCGTCAGTTGCTCCGGAAAATCGCCCGCGTGCAGAAACACCACTACCGGAACGACCCGCTGTGTCTCCAGCAACTCCGAGAGATCCAGGCAGTAATGCGCGAGCCGGTGGATCGAGAACCGGGCCGGTTCCGTCTCCTCCTCGATCACGAACAGCATCGCCTCGCGCCGCCCGTCCGGCCACTCCACCAGCAACGGAACGTCCAGTTCCCGGAAGCGCTCGCCGAGCCGTTCCTGCAGCTGCTCCTGGCGCACCGGAGTCACGCGTGCCTCGGCATCGATCGCCCGCGCTTCCACGGCCGCAAAGAGCGCTATGGACTCGCGGGGATAGTCGAGAATGAGATTCTTGAAGTTCTGGTCGTGCGTCATGCACCGGGGCCCTCCGTCCTTGGCGGGATGAGCGAATCCTATACGTTCCGGCCACACGTTCCAATCGGCGGCGGCGCCAGCGACGCTCGGACATAGGGAAAATAGGGACGGAGGGAGCAAAACCTAACTCCTCTATTCCCTTTTCTATAACTTTTTGGCCACCGTCACCACCCACAAGGCCTGTTGCCCCCACTTAATTTTTGTGCATACCATAATCCAATGGAGACGGAATTCGACAGCCGCAAGGACGCGGCCAACCTCGCCAAGCACGGCGCATCACTTGCCGATGCCAGGCGTCTGGACTGGGACACGCTTTGGGCGATGGACGATCGACGCAGGCCCTACGGCGAACAGCGAATGATCGGCTACGCACTGATGGGCGACCGTCTGTTCTGCGTGGTGTTCGCGGACAGACACGGGGTCCGCCGAATCATCAGCCTGCGCAAGGCCAACAACCGGGAGATCGCGCGCTATGCCGAAGTTTCTGACACTCCGTGACGGTCGCCAAGTCGCACTGAATACGCCAGAAGAGGACGCTGCGATCAATGCCGCCGTTGAAACGGATCCTGATACGCATCTGCCGACGGACGAGGAACTCCGAAGCCTTCGGAAGGCCGGACGTCCGAAAGCGTCCGTGACCAAGGAACGGATCACGATCCGGCTGTCACCCGAGGTCGTGGAACGCTTCAGGGCATCCGGCCCCGGCTGGCAGACCCGAATCGATGTCGCTCTCAAAGACTGGCTGACCACCCACAAGCCCTGACAAGTCCACTCATCGACAACCATGGTTACGGTCTACACGCAAGAAGTGGACAAGGTGCGCGAGTCGATGCGCCGCCTGACCGAACTCGGCCGCCAGGGCATCGCCATCAGCGGCCAGGACTACGGCAGCCGTACCGAGTTCCTGTACACCGGCCTCAACGACCTCAAGCCGGCGATGATCGAGGAGGCGACCCGCAACGCACGCGAAGTCGCGGCGCGCTTCGCGGAAGAGTCGGAGAGCCGCCTCGGCAAGATCCGCACCGCCAGCCAGGGCCTGTTCAGCATTCAGGACCGCGACAGCAACACGCCGCACATCAAGAAGGTGCGCGTGGTCTCGACGATCGAATACTACCTGGTCGACTGACCGTCGCGGTCAAAATGCGCACGTCTCGGCGTCGCACCCGGAAGCCTGCTCGGGCAACCCGGCCAGACCACCCGCCTGGCCCCGATCGTCAAGGAATACATCGAGAAGGGCAACGCCCCCGGCGGCCTGATCGAGCTGGCTGAGGACACGAACCTGGTCGCTGCGCTGCAGATCACCGACGACGAGTTCCGGACCCTGGCGAACATCGCGCTTCCGGCGAGCGTCGATCGGGCTGGGTACGTGCAGCTGCTGATGACGGTTCGGGCGATCATCAAGGCCTGTCGGTGGATGAACAGTTTCCCCTTCCTGAAAAGGGCGTTTATCCTTCTTATGTTCTCTCGGATAGCGTGTTTCGTCCTACCGCGGCGCCTGTGAGGCGAACGGTGTTTGCGGCGGTTTTTAACGAACGGAACGAGAGCAGCTTCGGTAGAGGCAACGTGCAGCAACAACGCCCACTGGACATCGACCATCTTCGTCGCCTGGCCACCAAGTTATTCACCGACGGCCAGTATTTTCATGCCGACATGTTGTTGGCGGAGCTGGCTGACCTGAACGAAGAAGATCGCGCACAGATCGCACTTCGCCGCGCGCAGATCGGGTTACTGAGCGACCGACCAGGCGATGCCAGCGCACAGTTGGCGATCGCGCGTGACGAGTACGGCCGCCACGTTTACTTCGTTGGGCTGGAGGCCGACGTGGCAGTCCGCAAGGGCGACCTGTCCTCGGCCGTTGCATCGCTGCGCCAGCTGGGGCGACACGCCCGGGCCGATCACCTCGAACGATTCGACGGTGAATGGCACCAGGTCGCGAAACTGTCGAGCGAGCCGGTTACCTGGGACGACACGCACCCCCTCCCCCTCGTCGAGGTCAGCGTCAACGACCAGGCAGGGCGCTTCGTTCTCGATACCGGCACCGGGGATTGCCTGCTGGACAGCGAGTTTGCGCACCGCGCTGGTGTTGAACCCGGCCCCTACGACCAGGCCAGCTTCGCCGGCGGCCATGTCGGTCACTGGCGACTCGCCAAGATCGAAAACCTGCATATCGGTCGATCCGAGTTCAGAAAAGTCCCCGGCATGATTGCGCCTCTGGGCAACGCTTTCCACCATATCGCCAATGCCCGCGTCGACGGCATCATCGGCGCAGGGCTGCTGCGTGCCGCGGGTGGCATCGACATTGAATACCGCGACGCCCGATTCACGCTTGGATCACCCAACGTCGAAGGCGGGGAAGCGCTGTGGATTGCAGGCCCGCACTACCCGCTCACCTCCTGCCGCGTCAACGGCGGACCACCATCGAGCTGGTTTATCGACAGCGGCATGAGCGGAATCGAGCTGGCATGCTCGGAGTCGGCTGCCCGCCGTCACGGCGCACGACCGCTGCAACAGGATGTCGCAGCTCATGGTGGTGGTGGATCATTGGCCGCAAAGGCCGTTCGCATCAGGCACTTCCAGCACGCGCAACTCGAGTACCCCGAACTCCCCGCCGCGGCACTCAAGGAGTTCAACCTCGGACGCGAACTGGGGATCCGCATCGGCGGCATCATCGGCCACAACTGGCTCGCAAGGCACCGGGTAAAACTCGACTACCGCACGATGCAGACCCACATCAGCATTGATTGAACGGACAGGAGCCCGGCGTGGCAGCATCGAGTGGATTGCCCTGGCCACCACCACCTCCGGCGAGGTCACGCACAGGGTCGTTCACGATGCCGTCGAATGGTTCGCAGCGGACGAGACCGCCGACATACCGTTGGCTCCGGCGGGCGTCCCTTTGTTGGCATCGGTCTGGGTGACCCAGAAGAGGGCTATCGGAACACCTCGTCCAGCGCCGCGTAGATGTCGATGAAATCCAGGTACCTGAGTTGCCGCTCGGGATCCGGCTCCAGGTCCGCCAGCCCGCCCACCGCACGCGAGTTCGTCATCCCGGCCGCAGCGAAGCGGAGAGCCGGGATCCATCGGCCCCGACCCCACAGGCTCACCCCCTGAGCCACCCCCTCCCCTATACTCGGGCCCGAGGGCACCGGGGAGCCACGGCGGATGACCGATACGGTCGGCTACTACAACCGGAATGCCGCGCGGTATGTCGCGGACACCGTGGAGGTCGACCTGTCGGCGCTGCACCAGCGGTTCCTGGCGCAGGTGCCGGCGGGCGGGTTCATCCTGGATGCCGGCTGCGGCTCAGGGCGGGACAGCTACGCCTTTCTACAGCAGGGCTACCGGGTGCGTGCCTTCGATGCCGCGACCGAGATCGCCCGTCGCGCTGCCGAACATATCAAGCAGCCGGTGCAAGTACAGCGCTTCGAGGAACTCGACGAACACGCCGCCTACGACGGCATTTGGGCCTGCGCCAGCCTGCTGCATCTCCCTGCAGCCGAACTCCAGAACGCGCTGCAGCGCCTCTGGGCCGCACTCAAACCCGCCGGCGTTCTGTATCTCAGCCTGAAGCACGGCGACGGCGAGCGCGTCGACGCCGAGGGCCGCCACTTCACGGATGCCACCGAAGGCCACCTGCGCGACTGGCTGGCCGAACTGCACGAAGTCGCAACGATCGACTGCTGGCTCACCCCCGATGAGCGCCCGGACCGAACCGAGACCTGGCTGAACGCGATCCTTCGCCGGAAGACCGCACCGGCCGCGAAGCTCGTCACGGGCGAGGCCACCAACCCCTTCCTCGCGCAACTCTGCGACGCCATCGCCCACGCCGACGAGATCGACCTGGCCGTCAGCTTCGTGAAGGTCACCGGCCTGAACATGCTGCTGCCCGAACTGCAAACCGCCCTCAGCCAAACCGAGGAACCCACCCGCCCCCCGGCGCGCATCCGCATCGTCACCAGCGACTACCTCGACGTGACCGACCCCGAGGCCCTACGCCTGCTGATGCTGCTACAGGAACAGGGCGCGCAGGCCCGCGTGTTCCGTTCCGCCGGCACCAGCTTCCACCTGAAGGCCTACCTGTTCGCACGCTTCGGCGCGAACCACCAGCTGCGCGGCACCGCGTTCATCGGCTCCAGCAACATCAGCCGCCAGGCGCTCACCGACGGGCTGGAGTGGAACTACCGCGTCGAATACCCCGGCGACGACGGCTTCCTTGAAGCGCGCGCCCGGTTCGCGGAGATCTTCCGCGACCCACGCACCGTCCCACTTACCGACGACTGGATCGAGGGCTACGAAAAGCGCCGCATCCCACCGCCGCGCCCGATAGCGCCGGGCAGCCAGGAAACCGAGCCGCCACCAGAACCGACGCCGATCCAGTCCGAAGCCCTCGCCGCACTCGAAGCCACCCGGCGCGACGGCTACCGGCGCGGCCTCGTCGTGCTCGCCACCGGTCTCGGCAAGACCTGGCTCGCGGCCTTCGACGCCGAAGATATGGGCGCCCGGCGCGTGCTGTTCGTCGCCCACCGCGAAGAGATTCTGGGCCAGGCCGCCAGTACCTTCGCACGTATCCGCACCAAGGCGCGCATCGGCTTCTACATGGGCCAGACCCGCGACACGCAGGTCGACGTGCTCTGCGCGTCGGTGCAGACGCTCGGCAAGAGCGCGCATCTCGAGCGCTTCCCGCCGGACCACTTCGATTACATCGTGATCGACGAATTCCATCACGCCGCCGCACCCACCTACCGGCGCCTGCTCAGCCACTTCGAGCCGCGCTTTCTGCTCGGCCTCACCGCCACCCCGGACCGCACCGACCAGTCCGACATCCTGTCCCTATGCGACGACAACCTCGTGTTCACCCGCGATTTGTTCGCCGGGATCGAGGCCGGACTGCTCGCGCCGTTCCACTATTACGGTATCTGGGACGAGTCGGTCGACTACCGCGAGATCCCCTGGCGCAACGGCCGCTTCGACCCGGAACAGCTGTCGCACAAACTGGCCACCCTCGCCCGCGCGCGGCATGCACTGAAGCAGTGGCGCCAACGATCCCAGCAGCGCACCCTCGCCTTCTGCGTGTCGATCCGCCACGCCGAGTACATGGCCGAGCAGTTCCAGCGCGATGGCATCGCGGCCGCCGCAGTGTACGGCGGCTCCGACTTGAGTCGGGGCGAGGCACTACAACGCCTCACCGACGGCCGCCTTCAGGTCATCTTCTCGGTCGACCTGTTCAGCGAGGGCGTCGACCTGCCCAGCATCGACACCATCCTGATGCTGCGCCCCACCGAGTCGAAGATCCTGTTCCTGCAGCAGCTCGGGCGCGGCCTTCGCAGGGCGGAGGGGAAGGAGAAGCTCGTCGCCCTCGACTTCATCGGCAATCACCACGCCTTCCTGCACAAGACCCAGGCCTTGGCGCAGGCCGGCGCGACCTACCGCGAACTCGCCGCGTTTGCGCGCAAGGTGGAAGCTGGCCGTCTCGAACTGCCCGACGGCTGCTTCATCAACTACGACCTGGCGCTGATCGATTTCCTGAAGTCCCTCGACTCCGACGGAACCGCCAAGGACTACCAGGCCCTGAAGGACGGTCTCGGCCGGCGCCCGACGCTGGCCGAGTTCTACCGCTCGGGCGCGAACCTGCCGCGCATGCGCAAGGAGTACGGAAGCTGGTTCGAACTGGTGGCGGCGAACGAAGATCTCGACGAACCCGAGACGCAGGTGGCAGCGGCACAGCGCGAGTTCCTGCGTGAACTCGAAACCACACCGATGACCAAAAGCTTCAAGATGGTCCTGCTAGAGTGCTTCCAGGAACTCGACGGCTGGGCCAAACCCCCCAGCCTCGAACAACTCGCGCAGCGCTCCCGTGCGGTCCTCGAACGCCGGCGCCCCCTTCTGAGCGACCTGCCTGAAAACATGCGTGACGGCGAAAGCAGCTCCAGCCTGACCTGGCAACGCTACTGGCGCGTCAACCCGGTGAACGCCTGGATCGGCGGCAATCAACCAACCGCCACACGCACCTTCTTCCGCGTGGCGAACGAACGCTTCGAACCCACCTTCGAAGTGTCGCCCGACCACCGCGAACCCTTCGCCGGACTCGTGCAGGAACTGATCGACTACCGCCTCGCCGCGTACGAGGCCCGCGCCGCCGCGACCGCGCCACCAGACAACGTCGTCCCCTTCCAGCCGACCCAACCCAACCGCACCGAACTTCCCTACTTTCCGAACCTGCGCATCGCCTGCGGCCACTTCAAGACCGGGCGCACCGATGCCGAGGAACACCGA
>NZ_JAWLHP010000071.1:6878-12387 GCF_041690275.1 Thioalkalivibrio sp. | reverse complement strand
GAGCCGGGATCCGCAGTAGGCCCCAACGTTCGGGGCTTGATCGACCAGGCGAGGCTTGCCCTGGTCAATTGCCCGCTGGCAAGACCTTCCACTGCACGGACTGATCAAGTAGCGGGGCCTTGCGCACCTGCCAGGACGCCAGATAGGGCGCCAATGTGGCCGGCGGATCGGGGTCGGGCCGCAGTTCGACCAGGGCCGAAGTACTCGGCGAAGCGGAACACCGTTCGGGGATATCTGGACACTCACTCCGATTGAGCCCGGAGTTTGTCAACTCCGAGCGTTGCCGCAGCCGCTGAAACAGGTTCTCGTTGGCTGTGAACAACTTGCCGGGGGGAGCATAGCTCGTACGCGGCAGCCCTCCGGCAGTAAAGTGCTTCCGGGGTCGGACCAGGGTAAGCGCCTGATTATTCGTTCAAATCACTCGGATTTCGGCGCCCGGAAGCGCTTAGAGGCCCGTTTTTGACGGCAAAACCGTGGCTCGAGGGCGTCGCCGCCATCAGTCACCCTCTGCCAGCAGCCTGCGCACCGTAGCGATCGGCAGGAAGAGCCGCAGCGGTCTGGACGGTAGAGGCATGAAGCCAAACCCCTCGTAGAGCGCCTGGCGCCGCCGCACGCGCTCTGGATCGCCGCAGTCGAACACATCCAGCATCACGACCGAGATGCCAATCGCATCGGATGCGCGGGCAATTCGCGTCAGGGGAGCCACCAACAGGTCGCTGCCGAAGCCCTGATTCCGATAACGCTGATCGGAAACTCCGGAACACCCACTTTCCTTGACCCGCAGCTGACATAGGCGTCCCCGCGACAGGTGAGCTTCGGAACATCCACTCTGTGCCTGACCCAACCGAGGGGAGGGCAGATCCCGCTCTGCAGCATCATCTCGATCCGGGGGAATCCTGTTGTCTCGCCTGAAGGCGGAGACGAGCCGGATCAAGCCCGGAAGAGTTGGATCTCCAGACCTTCGATATGCCGGTAGTGGCGATCGTTGGCGGTGACGAGACGATCCCCCAGGTGCAGCGCCGTCGCCGCGATCAGGGCGTCGGCAAGTTGCATGTTGTGGCTCAAGGCATATTCCTCGACCAAGAACGTCGCGCGCGAAGACATCTCCTCGCTGATGTGTACCAAGTCCGCGTCCCATTGGTGCAAGGAGCGGCGCAGGAGCCTGAACTCAGCCTTGTCGCGCATGCCCTGAACGAGCTCCATGTAGGTCACGGCGGAGATGTGGAACCCCCCTGCGCCGTCGAGCAGATCGGCCGCGCCCTCATGCCCGCGCAAGTTCCAGATCAGAATGTCGGTGTCGACCAGCATCAGGGCGCGTAGCGACCCTTCCGGAGTGATCGCACCTGCTCATCGACCGTTTGCTGATCCCGGCCGCGCCAGAGACCGAACAGGGGGTTGCGCTCTTCCAGGCGAGACGTTCGGGGCGCGTGTTCGTTGCAGGGCACCAAGCGCGCCCGTACCTGCCCGCGGTAACTGATCACGACCTCCTCGCCCCGATCGGTCGCGGCCAGGAGTTCGCGTGTATGCAGCCGAAGATCCTTGGTGGTTGCTTCCATCGCCATCGACACTCTACTTTGGTTACACTGCTGAGTGTAACTTTACCCGAGGGACGACTTCAACAAACTCCAGTACACCCTGTAGGTTCCGACCGGAATCCGCGGTTGTTTGACAGGTGGGTGCTGTTCGAGCGCAAGGCGGCCTGATACGTTTCCAGCATTGCCAGAGGGTAAACGGGGACAGCTTTATTTCCCCGTTTCTTCGGGCGATGCCAGCAGGAAGTCCACCACGAATGCGTAACCACCGGATTCGACCAGCTGAAGAACCCTCCGCATGTCCAGGTTCATGTAGTCGTGGACGATGCGGTTGCGCAGCCCGATGATCGCATTCCACTGCTCGAGTTCCTGCGCTGAAAGGCCCAGGATGCGGGCGAGGACTCGGAAGCTGTCGTAGGCGGAAACCGGGACCGGCTCGCCCGCCGCCTTGATCAGGTGCTTGGCCTTGCCGATGGCGTTTTCGACCAACACCTGGAGCGCATGCAGCACGCCGTTCTGCTCCAGCCGGCTGAGCGAGCCGCCCGCCAACACGCGTTCGCGCGCTTCGGCAAGCATCGCCGCCTGCTCACGCGCGATCACCGCCGTCTCCGCCTGGTAGAGATCAAGCCGCATGGGTGGACTCCCACGTCCAGTCCTCGAGCTCGCGCCAGGTGCGTAGCAGGAAATGGCTCCACGCAAGCGAGCCGTCACCCTTCAGCAGGCAGCCCTCTTCCGCGACAACGGCCCGCATGGCAAGCCTGGCCGACCGGAGGTCGATCAGGTCGATGCGCTCGAGCCCGGTGCCGAGCGTCTCGGCGAGCTCGGCGCGCAAGCGCTCCGTTGCTGCGAGGCCCTCTTCGAAGCCCAGTTGCGGCGACCACTGGATCGCGAAGTCCCAATCGCTGGCCTCCGTTGCGGTTCCGCGGCACCGGCTGCCGATCAGAACGGCAACCTCAAGGTGTGGTTCCCGGTTGAAAACGGCTTCAATGCGCGCTCTTTCCATGACGGAACGCTACCGCGGGCGCTACCTTGTGACAACCGCTTTGGCAAACGGGGACAGATTTATTTCTGGGACACAAGGAACGAGGGGAAATGGGGACGGATTTGTTTCCGCGGCGCCGGGTCGCCGAGAGGGCCCGCGTGCTGCTGAGGCATCGCAGGCCCGCTGCGCACCTCAACGCAGTCCCGCCGCCAGCAACACCACCAGGATCGCCGCGAAGACCAGCGCGATCTCCCGCTGCCAGAAACGGTCCGGCCGCAGGTGACGGTTGGGATGACGGCCGGCGATCAGCCGTGCCGGGTCCAGGATGCCCAGCATCCACTGGAACACCGGCGCTGTCGGCGCCCGGATGCGCGCAACGATCCCGGGCCTGGGCGTGATCACCGCCAGCAGATCGCCCGGCGGGATCGGCCAGGGGCGCAGCAGCCTGGAACCCGCGAGCGCCAGCGCGGCCCCCGCCAGCACCGGCCACCCGAGGTTGATCCAGTCGCCCGTGCTGACCGGTTTGCGCGCGGCCAGGCCCCAGAACTCCGGCAGGAACACCAGCGCCGGCCCCGCCGCGAGCACCAGGCCCCAGCCCAGCCAGACGGACAGCGGTGCCCGATCCCCTTGGCTCTCCGTGCGCAGCAGCCACAGGAAACGGGCGAGGATAAGCGTGGTGGCGACGGCCGCCAGTTGCAGCAACCCCGGCAGGTGCCGCCACCAGTCCGGCACCGCCACGGCGGTGTCGAAGGCCGCCTTCAGGCCCCCCTTCGCGACCACGCCGCTGCCCAGGATGCCCGCCAGCGCCAGGGCCGGGAGGCCAAGGAGCACCCACAGCAGCGGGCCGGCAAGCGGGCCGGGATGGCGGGCGACGGCGACACTCAGGAACAGCGCGCCCTTGGTCATCGCGTGGTGCAGGGCGAAGACAGTGACCGCCGCCACCAGCAGCGGCGCGAGTTCCGGTTCCTGCAGGGCCATGCCGACGCCCACCGTGATCAGGCCCATCTGGCTGACGCTGGAGTAGGCCAGCACCGTCTTCGGGTGATGCTGGTGCAGCCCGATGAATGCGGCGCCGAAGGCGGCGAGCAGACCGGCGCCGATCGCGAGCGCGCTCCAGCCGGGCAGGCTGACCAGTCCGATCGGCAGGATGTGCAGCCACGCCAGCAGACCGGCCTTGATCATCGTCCCGCTCAGCACCGCGCTGGCCGGCACCGGCGCCACCGGGTGCGCAAGCGGCAGCCACAGGTGCAGCAGCGGCAGCCCGACCTTGATGCCGAAGCCCAACCAGAGCAGCGCGATCAGCAGGTCCCGCCGTTCGGAGCCGGCGATCACCGCGGGGATATCGGCCAGCAGCGGCAGGATCCGCACCGGAGCCTCGGCGACCGTCAGCAGGATGCCGGCCAGGATCAGGCCCTCGCCGAGCACCGCCATCACCAGGTACACGCGTCCGGCCCGCCGCGCGTCCGGTTCGCCCGTGTGCACCACCAGCCCGTAGGCGGCAAAGGTCATCAGCGCGAAGCCGGCATAGAAGGTGGCGATGTCCAGCGCCAGGATCAGCACCAGGTTGCCGACGAGGGTCAGCAGCCAGAACAGTTCGAAGCGCGCACGGTGCGGGTCGTCCTGCAGGTAGCCGCGGGCGTGGATGCCGGCGCCGAGCCACAGCGCCGCAGTGAACAGCAGGAAGACGCGCGTGACCTCGGTCAGCCCGAGGCTGGTGCCGAGCAGGAGCCAGTCCAGCTGCACGGGGTTGCCCGGCGCTCCGGTCAGGCTGAGCACGAGCGCCGGCGCCGGCGCCCAGGGCGTCAGCCGCCCGACGCCCGCGCGCAGCGCCGGAACGGACCACAGAACGGCGAGGCCCAGTGGCAGCAACAGGGACGCCAGCACCAGCGTCGTGTCCAGGGTGTCGGGCATGGCCCTTAGTGAACAGCGGTTCCCGCGCAATTGCGAGCGCCGTGGCAGCGAAGGGGTTCCCGGATGGTGGGCCCGCTGCGCTTGGCCCACCCCACACACCCGCCAGTTCCGGATGGTGGGCCCGCTGCGCTTGGCCCACCCTACGCACCCGCCAGCGAGGCCGTAGGGTGGGCTAAACGAAGTGTGCCCACCATGGACCTGAAATCCAGCACGTCTACCCCCTTAACCAGCGGGACCCGATTGTGTTAACAATCCCCCTAACGCGTCTCCAACACGGCCCTGCCCCAGACAAGGAGGTCTGGCATGCCCGAGTACCGTCGCGCCTTCATCGCCGGTGGCTGTTATTTCTTTACCGTCGTGATCCAGGACCGCAGACCGATCCTCACGGAGCCGGCGAACATCGCCCGACTGCGCGAGGGTTTCCGGCGGACCATGCAGGCCCGCCCATTCCAAATCGATGCGGTGGTCGTGCTGCCGGATCACTTGCATACGGTCTGGCGCCTGCCCGAGGGCGATGACGACTATCCTTCGCGCTGGAGAAGGATCAAGCACTACTTCAGTGTCGGCCAGGCTTCCGTCATCGGGCGCGGCTCGCTGGCGCGGCGCCGTGAGAAGGGCATCTGGCAGCGTCGTTACTGGGAACATCTGATTGCGGACGACGAGGACTGGCGACGTCATGTGGATTACATTCACTACAACCCGGTGAAGCACGGGTATGTGGAGCACCCTGGAGATTGGCCGTACAGCTCGTTTGCGCTGGCGGTGCGAAAGGGCTGGCATGATGCGGATTGGGGCAACGTTCCGCCGACGCGGATCGACGCGGTGAAGGGTGGGGAGTGATCGGCGCCGAAAATACGGGGGGTGCGGTGCATGGTTGGTGGGCCCGCTGCGCTTGGCCCACCCTACGCACGCGCCAGCGCGGCCGACCGTAGGGTGGGCTAAACGAAGTGTGCCCACCAAGGCCCATGCTCCAGGGCCTGCGGCAGCCGTAGGGTGGGCTAAACGAAGTGTGCCCACCAAAGCACCCGCTCGCCCCCGGCGCCAGAGGGCGAAGCGCAGCGCGGGCTCCGGTACCCTGTGCTAG
>NZ_JAWLHP010000071.1:0-6778 GCF_041690275.1 Thioalkalivibrio sp. | reverse complement strand
GCCGTAGGGTGGGCTAAACGAAGTGTGCCCACCAAAGCACCCGCTCGCCCCCGGCGCCAGAGGGCGAAGCGCAGCGCGGGCTCCGGTACCCTGTGCTAGCATCCGCGATCTTCGGGCAACGGGAGAGCGACGTTGAAGATACTGGTTACCGGTACGGCCGGGTTCATTGGCAACGCGCTGGCGTTGCGGTTGCTGGAGCGGGGCGATGAGGTGATCGGGATCGACAATCTCGATCCCTATTACGATGTTGAACTGAAGAAGGCGCGGCTGGCGCGGGTCGCGGACCATCCCGGTTTCACGGATCTGCGCATCGACATCGGCGACCGCGAGGCCATGGAACGCGCCTTCGCCGAACACCGGCCCCAGCGGGTGGTGAACCTCGCGGCACAGGCCGGCGTCCGCTACTCGCTGATCAATCCGCACGCCTACGTGAACACCAACCTTGTGGGCTTCGCGAACATCCTCGAGGGCTGCCGGCACAACGGCGTGGAACACCTGGTCTACGCGAGTTCCAGCTCGGTCTACGGCGCCAACACCGCGCAGCCGTTCTCGGTGCATCACAACGTGGATCATCCGCTGAGCCTGTACGCGGCCAGCAAGAAGGCCGACGAGCTGATGGCCCACACCTACGCGAACCTCTACGAGCTGCCGGTGACCGGGCTGCGCTTCTTTACCGTGTACGGGCCCTGGGGCCGGCCGGACATGGCCCTGTTCCTCTTCACGAAGGCGATTCTCGAGGGGCGGCCGATCGACGTCTTCAACTACGGTCACCACCGGCGCGACTTCACCTACATCGACGACATCGTCGAGGGCGTGATCCGCACGCTGGACCGGGTCGCCACGCCGAACGAGGACTGGAGCGGCGATGCGCCGGACCCGGGCACCAGCCGCGCGCCCTACCGGCTCTACAATATCGGCAACCAGCAGCCGGTGGAGCTGATGCACTACATCGAGGTGCTGGAGGACTGTCTGGGACGCAAGGCGGAGAAGAATCTGCTGCCGCTGCAACCGGGCGATGTGCCGGATACCTACGCGGACGTGGAGGATCTGGTCCGCGACGTGGGCTACCGCCCGCAAACGACGGTGGAGGAGGGTGTTGCGCGCTTCGTGGAGTGGTATCGGGAGTTCCACGGGGTCTGAGCGCCTGCGCTTTCCGTCCGGCCGCCTGCCCCGGCTCTCCCCCGCAAGTGGGGGAGGAGAGCTCCCGTCTCCCGCCTGCGGGACAAGGCCGCCAAGGGCCGGGACAGATTTGCAAATCTGTCCCCGGGGGGCGCCAGTGGCGGAGAAGTTGGGGATGAGAGGGATGCTGACCCTGCCGTCGAGATCGAGTTTCAAGAGGTTGTCTTTGTGAAGCAGTGGTACGCGGTTCATTGCAAGCCGAAGCAGGACGAGCGGGCGGAGACGGAGCTGGTGAAGCAGGGCTTCGAGGTCTTCCGGCCGCGCATTCGCAGCCGGCGGCGGACACGGCAGCGCTACCGGGTGGTGGTCGAGTCGATGTTTCCGCGCTACCTCTTCGTGAACCTGGACGACACCGATCAGGACTGGTCGCCGATACGCTCCACGCGCGGTGTGACCGGGCTGGTGCGAATGGGGGAGCGGGTGCCGGTGGTGCCGGATGCGGTCATCCAGATGCTGCGGGAGCGGGCGGACGAGGAGAACTGCATCGACCTTCAGCCCGAAGACGGCTTTGCGCCGAACGACCGCGTGCTGATCACCGATGGGCCGCTGGCCGGTCTCGAGGCCCTGTTCCGGGCCCGCAACAGCCAGGAGCGCGTGGTGGTGCTGCTGAACATGATGCAGGTGACGCTGCCGGTGCACGCGATCACACGGGCGCGTTGAATGCTGGAGGCGCGGCATGGTCCGCATGCTCAAGATTGGCCTGGTCGGGCCGCTTTAGGAATGCATGGGTGGTGGGTTTCCGGTTCGACCGGTCGGGTGGGATGTAGGGTGGGTGAAGCGAAGCGCACCCACCGGGGCCGATGGTGGGCCCGCTGCGCTAGGCCCACCCTACGGGTTCGACCGGTCGGGTGGGATGTAGGGTGGGTGAAGCGAAGCGCACCCACCGGGCCGATGGTGGGCCCGCTG
The DNA here is from genome assembly GCF_041690275.1 of Thioalkalivibrio sp. NCBI lineage: Bacteria > Pseudomonadati > Pseudomonadota > Gammaproteobacteria > Chromatiales > Ectothiorhodospiraceae > Thioalkalivibrio > Thioalkalivibrio sp. Next base: position 4,693 of record NZ_JAWLHP010000071.1, on the reverse strand, counting down.
CGCTTGGCCCACCCTACGGGTTCAACGGTTCGGTGCGATGTAGGGTGGGTGAAGCGAAGCGCACCCACCAGGGCCGATGGTGGGCCCGCTGCGCTTGGCCCACCCTACCGGTCCGCGCGGTCGGGTGGGATGTAGGGTGGGTGAAGCGAAGCGCACCCACCGGGGCCGATGGTGGGCCCGCTGCGCTTGGCCCACCCTACGGGCCGCGGCTTGGGGAGGGACCACCGGTTGTCATCGAAATCTGATAAAAACGGGGCGTTTCTGCGGGGTGGGTTTGCAGCCTGCCGGCGCCTTGATCATTCAACTGTCTCGGGGAATCCGAAATGAATCTGACCGTCGTTGGTACCGGCTATGTGGGGCTGGTCACCGGAACCTGTTTCGCGGAAATGGGCCACAACGTGACCTGCGTGGACGTGGACAACCGCAAGATCGAGAACCTGAAGAACAACATCCTGCCGATCTACGAGCCCGGGCTGGACGCGATGGTGGCGAACAACGCCGCCGAAAAGCGGCTGGACTTCACCACCTCGCTGCCCGAGGCGATGCAGGGCTCGGACATCTACTTCATCGCGGTGGGCACCCCGCCCGGCGAGGACGGTTCCGCCGACCTGCAATACGTGCTGGCGGTCGCGCGCGAGATCGGGAGGCACCTGGACCGCTACGGGGTGGTGGTGGACAAGTCCACCGTGCCGGTGGGCACCGCCGACCGGGTGCGCGCGGTGATCCAGGAAGAGCTGGACCGGCGTGGGATGGGGGTCGAGTTCGACGTCGTGTCCAACCCGGAATTCCTGAAGGAAGGCGCCGCGATCAACGACTTCATGAAACCGGATCGCATCGTGGTCGGCGCGGAGAGCGAACGCGCGATCGACATGATGCGCGAGCTCTACGCCGATTTCACGCGCCGCAGCCATGAGCGCCTGCTGGTGATGGGCGTGCGCGATGCCGAGATGACCAAGTACGTCGCCAACGCGATGCTGGCGACCAAGATCTCCTTCATGAACGAGGTCGCGAACCTCTGCGACCGCATGAATGTCGACGTGGAGAACGTGCGTGTCGGCATCGGGTCGGACAGCCGCATCGGCTACTCCTTCATCTATCCCGGCTGCGGCTACGGTGGCTCCTGCTTCCCGAAGGACGTGAAGGCGCTGATCCGCATGTCCGCGGACTACGACTTCCATCCGCAGCTTCTGGAGGCGGTGGAAGGGCGCAACGACGCACAGAAGGGCTACCTGTTCGGCAAGATCACCGCACACTATGGCCCGCAGCTCTCCGGGCGCACGCTGGGGATGTGGGGGCTGGCCTTCAAGCCGGGCACGGACGACATGCGCGAGGCGCCATCCAAGGTGCTGCTGCGCCAGTTGATCGACGCCGGCGCCCGGGTTCGTGCCTACGACCCGGTGGCGATGGAGGTGGCGCGCCAGGAGCTGCCGGACGAGTGGTTCGAGGACGGGCGGCTGACATTGGTGAACCACCAGTACGACGCCCTGGAGGACGTCGATGCGCTGGCGCTGGTGACCGAATGGAAGCCCTTCCGTCACCCCGACTTTGATGCAATGCGCCGCCTGATGCGCCCGGATCCGGTGATCTTCGACGGCCGCAACCAGTACCCGCCGGAGAGCATGGCCGCGGGCGGGTTCGTCTATTACGGTGTCGGGCGCTGAGTCCGGCCGCATCCCTCGCAAGCGAGACGGACCGGAACCACGGATGCGCGATCTCTCCTGCTTCATGGCCTACGACATCCGCGGCAAGGTCCCGGAGCAGCTCGACGCGGACCTGGCAGGTGACATCGGTCGTGCCTTCGTCGCTGAAATGGGCGCGCGTCGCGTGGTGGTCGGGCGCGACATGCGGCTGGAGAGCCCGATGCTGGCCGATGCCCTGATCCGCGGCCTGACCGCCAGCGGCGCGGAGGTGGTCGACATCGGCCTGTGCGGTACCGAGGAGGTCTACTTCGGCACGGTCCACCAGGGTGCGGACGGCGGGATCATGGTGACCGCCAGCCACAACCCGAAGGGCTACAACGGCATGAAGCTGGTGCGGGAGGGCGCCCGCCCGATCAGCGGGGACAGCGGCCTGCTCGGAATCCGCGAACGGATCGCGTCGGGCAGCCTGTCGACGCGGACGGGGCCGGCGACTGGCGGCCCCGTCCATGTTGACGCGGACAAGACCGCCTACATCGAGCACCTGCTCGGCTACGTCGACCGCACCGCGCTGCGGCGGCTGAAGATCGTCGCCGACCCGGGCAACGGCGCGGCCGGGCCGGTAATGCAGCGGCTGGCGGAACGGCTGGCGCCGCTCGAGTTCGCGCTGATCAACGAGCAGCCGGACGGCAACTTCCCGAATGGCGTGCCCAACCCCCTGCTGCGGGAGCGCCGGGCTGCCACCGCGGCGGCGGTGGTCGAGCACGGCGCCGACTTCGGGATCGCCTGGGATGGCGACTTTGACCGCTGTTTCCTCTTCGACGCCGGCGGGCGCTTCATCGAGGGCTACTACCTCGTCGGACTGCTGGCCGAGATGATGCTGGCGAAGCACCCGGGGGCGAAGATCCTGCACGATCCGCGGCTGACCTGGAACACCATCGATCAGGTTCGTTCCGCGGGCGGCGTGCCGGTGCAGTCCAAGACCGGTCACGCCTTCATGAAGGAGCGCCTGCGGCTTGAGGACGCGGTCTACGGCGGCGAGATGAGCGCGCATCACTACTTCCGCGACTTCGCCTACTGCGACAGCGGCATGATCCCGTGGCTGCTGGTCGCCGAGCTGATCAGCCGCACCGGCCGCCCGCTCGCGGACCTGGTGGACGCGCGCATGGCCGCCTATCCCTGCAGCGGGGAGATCAACTACCGGGTGCCGGCGGTGGCCCCGGTGATTGAGCGGGTGCTCGCGTATTATCAGCCGAAGAATCCGGTGGTGGACCGCACCGACGGGATCAGCCTGGAGTTTCCGGAGTGGCGGTTCAACCTGCGCGGCTCGAACACGGAGCCGTTGCTGCGCCTGAACGTGGAGACGCGCGGAGATGCGGCCGAGGTGGAGCGCCGCGTAGCGGAGATCGCCGCGCTGATCGCCGGGAATCCCCGGCCCACCCAATAGTCTGTAGGGTGGGCCAAGCGCAGCGGGCCCACCACTCTCCGGACGGTGGGCCCGCTCCGCTTGGCCCACCCTACGGGGTCCTGACCCCCCTCTCCCGACGGCGGGAGAGGGGGCGGTGAACAACGCAAACGGGGTGTGACAGTCATGGTTCATGCAGTGATTCTGGCCGGCGGCAGTGGTACGCGGCTGTGGCCGCTGTCCCGGCGGCAGTTGCCCAAGCAGTTTCTGCGCATCGAGGGCGAGCGTTCGCTGCTGGAGGCGACGCTGGACCGGCTGCAGCCGGTGGTGGATGCGGCCAACGCGCTGATCGTCACCGGCGCGGAGCATGCACGCGGCGAGGCCTACCAGGCCCTGCACGACTTCCAGAAGCTGCTTGAACCCGTGGGCCGCAACACCGCACCGGCGATCGCGCTGGCGGCGGCCTGGCTGAGCCGCAACGGGGATGACCCGGTGATGGTGGTGTTGCCTGCGGACCACGTGATCCGCGACCGGCCGGCCTTCCACGAGGCCCTGAACCGCGCGATCTCGGCGGCCGAGGACGGCGCGCTGGTGACCTTCGGGATCCGCCCGACCGGTCCGGAGACCGGCTACGGGTACATCCGTGCAGTCACGGACGGCAGCGCCGTGGCGCCGGTGGAGCGCTTCACCGAGAAGCCGGACCTCGCGACGGCGGAGGGGTTTCTGGCCGATGGGAACTACTGGTGGAACTCCGGCATGTTCGTGTGGAAGGCATCCAGCATCCTCGCCGAGGTGCAGCGGCATTTGCCGGAGGTGCATGCGGTGCTGGAGCGCATCCGGTCGGAATGGGTGGATGCCGGTGGAGAAGATGCGCAGCCCGCGGTGGAGGCCCACTTCGATGCAATGCCCTCGATCTCGATCGACTACGGGGTGCTGGAACGCTCCGATCGGGTGCTGCTGGTCCCCTGCGACATCGGCTGGTCGGACGTCGGGAGCTGGGACGCGGTACACGATCTCGCGGTCCAGGATGAACACGGCAATGCGCTGCACGGCAACGCGCTCGCGATCGACTGCGAGAACACCATGGTGCACGGTGACCGGCGGCTGGTGGCCGCGGTGGGCGTGCGCGACCTGTGCGTGGTGGAGACGGCCGACGCGATCCTGGTCGCGCCCCGGGGGCAGACCCAGCGCGTGCGCGAGGTGGTGGACGAGCTCAGCCGCCGTGACGCCGCGGAGTGCCGCCTGCACCTGACCGTGCAGCGCCCCTGGGGGAGCTACACGGTGCTGGAGGATACGCCCGGATACAAGATGAAGCGCATCTCGGTCACGCCTGGCGCGAGCCTGAGCCTGCAGCGGCACCAGCACCGCTCGGAGCACTGGATCGTGGTGTCGGGGACCGCCACCGTGACCCGGGGCGAGGACCTCTTCACCGTGGCCCCGAACGAGAGCACCTACATCCCGATCGGGGTGCGCCACCGGCTGGAAAACCGGGGCAGGATCCCGCTGCAGATCATCGAGGTGCAGGTCGGGGAGTACCTCGAAGAGGACGACATCGAGCGCTTCGAGGACGTGTACCGGCGCCAGTAGGAGGCGAGCCCTTCCGGTGGTCAGGCACCGGGGATGGTCGCCCGGGGCTGGCCTCCTTCGGTGC
>NZ_JAWLHP010000070.1:9263-12892 GCF_041690275.1 Thioalkalivibrio sp. | reverse complement strand
AACCCCGGAACCAACCCCGGAACCAACCCCGGAACCAACCCCGGAACCCGAGCCACCCGCTCCAGCGCCACCCGCCGCGCAACCAGTGGAGCAGCAGGTCCGCGCGGCGATCCAGGGCTACAGCACCGCCTTCGAACGGGGCGACCTTGGCGCCTTCATGAACCGTCTCAGCGATAACCCGGCCGAGAACGCCAACCGGGGCCGTGACTGGTTCCGCCAGAGCTACTCGCAACTGTTCGATCAGACCGAGGAGCGGCGCATGCGCGTCGACATCGAGAACGTGCGCCGGGACGGCAGCGCGTGGGACGTGACCGGGCGGTTCGAGCTGGAGGTGGTATACCCCGGGCGCGATCCGGTAGGCGCGTCGGGCCCGATCCGCTACCGCGTCGTGGAGCAGGGCGGCGAGTGGCGCCTTGACCGCATCAGCTACTGACGTCCGGCCGGCCCGCACCCGGCGGTCGCGGCGTACCCGGCGGCGCGGTCATGCCCGAGGCATGCGGGCGCCGCTGCCGTGGCCTGCGACACTGGTCGTCGCCGCCATCGCGCTCGCGCTGCCGTTCATGCTCGGCAACCGCACCATGGATGCGATGTCCACGAGCCTGCTGCTGCTCACCTCCGGCGCCTTCCTGGCCGCGCTCGCGGCCCTTTGGCCCGGGCGGCATGCACTGCCCGGGCCGGATCGGGCCTGGCTGGTGTTTGCCGGTGTCTTCACCGCCCTGATACTGCTGCAGGTGGCCCCCGTGCCGGCCCTCGCGGCCGCTTTCGGGCCCTATCCCGAGGCGCTCTGGAGCCATCCCGAATTCGCGCCGCGCCACTGGTCGCCCGACGTGGGCGCGACGCTGCGCGGCTGGGCCGCCTTCGTCGCCCTGTTCACGGTGGCCTGGATCGCCTACAGCCTGCCCGCGGGGCAGCGCAACGTGCTCTGGCTGCTGCTGGCGGCGAGCGCCGTTTTCCAGGCCGTCTACGGTATCGGTGCCCACGCGATGGGCTCGGACACCATCCTCGGCATCTGGGAGCGGAACAACCCGGATTCCGTGCACGGCAGCTTCAGCAACCGGAACCTCTTCGCCGCCTACCTCGCGCTGTTGTGGCCCCTCGCCGTGGCCGTGTGGTGGATCCGGGACATGCCGCTCCTGGACCGCCGCTCGAAGGAGATCAAGATCGCGGGCAGCCTGATCACCAGCGCGATCATCGGGGCCGCGCTGCTCGGCAGTGCCTCGCGGCTCGGCAGCACCGCCGGGCTCTTGGGCATGGTCATCGCGCTGGTGCTGTGGTCCCGTCACTGGCGGGTTCTGCGCGGCGCGCCGGTGTGGCCCGCGTATCTCGCCCTGGGGGCCGGGCTGCTGGCGGCCGCCTGGTACGGTCTTCTGCCGCTCGCGGAACGCTTGCTCCAGACGGGGCTGCACGACGGGCGCTTCGAGATCTTCGGCCTGATGCTCACCGAGTTCCCGCTCGCCTGGTGGGTGCACGGGGTGGGGCTCGGCGGCTTCGAGGCCGCGTTCAAGCAGATCCAGCCCGGCCACATCGGGCAATGGTGGGACTACGCCCACAACGACCTGCTGCAGTGGCTGGTCGAGATGGGCGTGATCGGCGCCGCGCTGCTGGTCGCGGTGGCGATTGCGCTGATCCGGGCCGCCCGCCCCAGCACCGAGCGCATCGCGCTCTACGCCGGTCTCGCCGCCCTGGCGCTGGTGTCGCTCGCCGACTTCAGCTGGCACATCCCCGCGACGCAGGTGGTCCTGGCGATGTACATCGGCACCCTGCTGCGCTCGGCCGCCGGGGGCGGACGAAGAAAAGGGGACGGAGGGATTAAAACTTGACCGGTCGCAGGTCCTGTCCAAGTCTTTTGAGCAGACCGTTTCAAGCAGTCCATCGGGCTGGACGCCCGGGGAGGGGGCCCGATGCCAAGGAGGGCACGCCACCATGTCGCGGGCTTGCCGTATCACCTGGTCCAGCACGGGAGCAACCGCCAGGCCTGCTTCTTGGACCCGGGGGGCTGCCGGCGGTTTTCCGCGATCCGCCGCACCATCTGCTAGTGCCAGCCTGTCGGGGGTGACGCCTTCCGCGCACGAGTCGAGCGACAGTTCGGCGTTCGCTTCGGTCATGCGCAACGGGGCCGGCCGGCGAGAGCGGGCAGCGGGGAACAGGGCAATCCCTAATCCCTCCGTCCCCTTTCTCCACTCAAAACTGTACAAAAAGCATATTGACAAGTACTATTTGTAGCCAATTGGTACTTTTCAGGAGGACGCCTTGGACAATGTCCTCACCGCTGCCGAGTTGAAACGACGCGGCATGGTCGCGATCGAGGAAGGCCTGCGTGCTGGGCCTTTGCACATTCTCAAGCGCAACAAACCGGCCGCCGTGGTCCTCAGCGAAGAAGACTACGCGCGCCTGACGCACAACCAGATCGAATTGCCGGCGGATGGCATGACTGCCGTGCAGTGGCTGCTCTCCACCCAGCTGCCGCAAGCAACCCCGCCGCGCAGCAAGACAGAAATCGATGCCGCGCTCGCCGCGGAGCGCGATTGGTGATCGTCTTTCTCGATACCAGCGCACTCATTTATCTGCTTGAAAGCGAGGAGCCGTTCCGCAGCCGGGTGCGCAATCGTCTCAGCACGCTGACAGAACAGGATCCTGCGCTCCAACTCGCGATCAGCCGACTCACCTGGCTCGAAGCGCGCGTGGGGCCGACGAAGCAGAACCAAGTCGGTTTGCTGCATGCTTACGACGGCTTCTTTGCGCGGCCCGACCTGATCTGGATTGAACTCAACCGCGACGTCGTCGAACTGGCCACGGCCATTCGAGTCAGCCACGGACTCCGCACGCCCGATGCCCTACAGGCCGCCAGTTGCCTGCAGCTCGGCGAGCAACACCTCTTCATGACTGGCGACGCCAAATTTCAGCGCGTTGCTGGCCTTCAGGTTGAATACCTGAACTAGGAAAAAGAAAAGAAAAAAAGGAAAAAGGGGACGGAGGGATTAAAACTTGACCGGTCGCAGGTCCTGTCCAAGTCTTTTGAGCAGACCGTTTCAAGCAGTCCATCGGGCTGGACGCCCGGGGAGGGGGCCCGATGCCAAGGAGGGCACGCCACCATGTCGCGGGCTTGCCGTATCACCTGGTCCAGCACGGGAGCAACCGCCAGGCCTGCTTCTTGGACCCGGGGGGCTGCCGGCGGTTTTCCGCGATCCGCCGCACCATCTGCTAGTGCCAGCCTGTCGGGGGTGACGCCTTCCGCGCACGAGTCGAGCGACAGTTCGGCGTTCGCTTCGGTCATGCGCAACGGGGCCGGCCGGCGAGAGCGGGCAGCGGGGAACAGGGCAATCCCTAATCCCTCCGTCCCCTTTTTCTCTTTTTCTTCCTCGGGCCAGCATGAGCCGGCGCGGCAACTGCTGGGACAACGCCGTGGCCGAGCGCTTCTTCCTGAACCTGAAGATGGAGCGTGTGTGGCAGCGCGATTACGCCAATCGTGGCGAGGCGACCCGGGACATCGCCGACTACATCGTCGGGTTCTACAACACGGTTCGGATCCACTCGACCCTGGGCTACCTGCCGCCCACCGCCTACGAGCGGACAATGGCAGCTAAACAACCTATCGACGTGTCCGGAAAGACTTGACCACTACACCCCTG
>NZ_JAWLHP010000070.1:2681-9163 GCF_041690275.1 Thioalkalivibrio sp. | reverse complement strand
CCCCTGAGTGGATCAAAGGGGACGGACGACCACAGGGGGCTGAGCCAAGGGGGTGGGACCGGGTTCGGCCCCCTTGAGGCTCCTGAACGAGAGAGGGCTGCGGATGCGTAGTGTCCGCGGGAGAAGCAATATCAATCACTGGCTTGCATCACCGGATGAGCGGCGTCTTCCCGGCAAGTCCCGCGTGATTTGCTGCGCGTGCTCGGATCGTCGGTCCCCGGTCCCTTCATGTCCCGGGGGACTTGTGCCTGTACGCAGGAACCGCAGCCCGGGCAGCAACTGAGAACACCGATGGCCTCAGGCGACGAGCGCGACGCGAAGACCCACCCCCTCCGGGCCGTCCCGGGCGGCGACGGCCCGATGATTCCGTACGAACCGGCGCGGACGGCGCCCCCGATTCCGCCCGACGATGACGACAGCATCGACCTGCGCGAGTACTGGAAGATCCTGGTCAAGCGCAAGTGGCTGATCATTGCCCTGCTGGCCATCGTCGTCACCGCGACCTTCATGGTCACCAAGCTGCAGGTGCCCGAGTACCGCGCCACCGCGCTGGTGCTGATCGAGCCGGAGGCGGCCCAGGTCCTTGCCTTTGCGGATCTCGAGCAGACCTCCGGCAGGGGTTCCGCGGAATACCGAGCCAGTCAGTACGAGATCCTGCGCAGCCGCGCGCTGGCAACGGCGGTGGTGGAGGCCGAGCAGTTGCAGGATCACCCCGAGCTCACCGGTGAGATGCGACAGCGCAGTCTGACCGGCGAACTGCGGGCACTCACGGGTTTGCTGCTGTCCAGCGTCTTTCCGGCCTCGGAACGTGGCGGCGAGGCAGAATCCGGGGCGGAGCGTTCCGGGCGTGACGCAACCTTTGCTGCTGCAAGCCGGCTGCAGCGCCTGATCGAGATCGAACCCGTGCGCAACACCCACGTGGTGCGGGTCAGGGCTGTCAGCTTCGATCCCGAATTCTCCGCACGCCTGGCGAACGCGGTGGTACGCGAATACATCGATACCTCCATGCAGCGCCGCTTCGATTCCGGCACCCAGGCGCGGCGCTTCCTCGAGGGGCAGCTCGACGAGATGCGCATCGCGCTGGAGCGCTCGGACCGGGCGCTGGCCCAGTTCGCCCGCGAGGCGCGGGTATCCGATCTCGAAGCCAATATCGAACTGACCCGCGAAGGGCTGCGCAGCAACACCGAGCGGTTGGAGGAGGTGCGGCGCGAACGGCTGCGGCTCGAGGGCTGGGACCAACTGGCACGGCAGGGGCAAGTGGAGCACCTGGAGCCGGTGGCGGGCAACGAACGACTGACCGAGCTTCAGGCCCGGCTGCAGGACGCCCGGATCGAGTACCGCAACCTCTCCGAGCAGTACACCGACAGCTTCCCGATGATGGCGGAGAGAGGCCGGGAGGTCGAGGCCCTGCGCGAGGAGGTGTCGGCGGAGCAGGCCCGGGTGGTGGGCAGCATCTCCGGACGGCTCGAATCCCTGCGCGCCGAGGAGGCCTCCCTGGAGGGGGCGATCGAGCGTCGCGAGGAGCAGTTGATGGCGCTCAGCGAGCGCAGCGTCCAGTACAACATCCTGCGCCGCGAGTACGAGACCAACCGGGAACTCCACGATGCCCTGCTGCAGCGGATGAAGGAAGTCGGCGTGGCTGCGGGGGTGCAGAAGTCCAACATCTCGGTCATCGACGAGGCGAGTGTACCGGGGGGCGCGTTCCGGCCGGTGCTGCAGAAGAACCTGGCCATCGCGTCGATGCTCGGCCTGATGATCGGGATCGGGCTCGCGCTGCTGCTCGAGTTCCTCGACAGCACCATCCGCCGCACCGAGGACATCGAGCGCCTGGTGGACCGTCCGGTGCTGGGGCTGATTCCGCTGGTGCGCGCGCGCGGCAAGCGGGCGAACGCGACGAAGGGGAGGCCCGACCGGGCGCTCTCCCACTACAGCGTCACGCAACCCAAGTCGGCCGTCTCGGAGGCCTTCCGCTCCCTGCGCACCAGCCTGATGTTCTCGACGCCGGACGGCATGCCCGGGGTTCTCCTGTTCACCAGCTCCTCGCAGGGGGAGGGCAAGAGCACGTCCGCGATCAACCTCGCGACCGTGCTCGCGCAGAACGGCGCCTCGGTGCTGCTGATCGATGCCGACCTGCGCCGGCCCACGCTGCACCGCGATTTCGGAATTCCGCGCGCGCCGGGGCTGACCGACAGCATCTCGCAGGTCAGCCGCGGACAGCAGCCGGAGCATCCGTTGATTCACGGTACCGATCTCGAGGGGCTGTCCGTGATGCCCGCCGGACATGCCACGCCGAGCCCGGCCGAACTGCTCAGTTCCCGTCAGCTTGCGAAGGTGATCAACGACTGCCGCCGGATCTTCGATCACGTGATCGTGGACGCGCCGCCGATCCTCGGGCTCGCCGACGCGGTGGTGGCATCGCGCATGGTGGACGGCGTCGTGCTGGTCGCCGCGGCGGGCCAGACCGGCAAGGAGAACTTCCGTGTCTCGGTGCAGCGCCTGCGCCAGGTTCAGGCGCCGCTGATCGGGGTGGTGCTGAACCGGGTCGACCTCGAGAGCCCGGAATACTCCTACTACTCGGCCTATTACTACAACTACGAGCCGGACAAGAGCCACCGGGAGCCGGAAGAAGTTCCGCACCGCAAGGCCTCCTGATCGGTCGGCCGCTACGTGGTCCCGGTCCCTCTCGTGCTGCGCTGGCTGGTGCTCCCTCTGGCCGGCGTTGCCGCCCTGGGCGTGGCGCTCGTGGAATACCAGACCCTGCGCAGCCTCCAGTGGGAGCGCCCCGCGGAGACTCTCTCGGAACTCGTGGTGCGCCAGCCCTGGGGCGGACTCAGCGGCCAGGCGCTGGCGTCGACGCTCGATGACACCCTGGGGCTGGAGCCCGACGCGGCGGAGTCCGTGCTCGCCTGGCAGCTGCAGCGCTACCCGCTTGCTCCCTCCCGCTGGTTCAGCCGTGCGCTGAACGCCCATTACGCCGGCGCGTGCCCAACGCGGGTTCTCGAGCATCTGCAGGCCGCCCTGGCGGTGCAGCCGGCGCAGCCGGCGGTGAAATGGGAGGCGGTGTCCCTGAGTGTCGATCTCGGCCGCTACGACCTGGCGGAGCGATACCTCCGGGACTGGCTGCGGGAACAGCCCGCCCACCGGACCCGGGAGGCCCTGACCGCGGCCTATTTCTGGATTCCCGATGCCGCCGAGCTGATCGAGCGGATCCTGCCCGCCGAGGAGGAATATCTGCTCGCGGCCCTCGACTTTGCGCGCCGTGTGGTCTGGCTGGACCTGGCCGAGCAGGCCTGGCGGCGGTTGCCGCACCCGCGGCCGCCGGATGATCCGGCCCTGTTCGATTTCGTGGACGTTGCCCTCGATGAGGGAGAGCTCGACCGCGCGATGGCCGCCTGGCAGGCCAGCCTTCCCGACGACCGTCCCGGTGCCGTTCCCAACGCGGACTTCCAGCGCGAACTGGGTCCGGGACGCGGATTCACCTGGCGGACCCGGCTGCCGGCCGGCGCGCGGGTGAGCCGCGACGAGGCGGAATTCGTCACCGCTCCGGCCAGCCTGCGCCTCGATTTTGATGGCCGGGAGAACCTCCGGGTGAGCGGGCTGGGACTGCGGATACCGACGCCGCCGGGGGCGAACCGCTGGATCCTCACCGGCCAGTGGCGCGCCGAGGGCCTGACGACCGCGAGCCTCCCGTATCTCCTGCTCTCCGGCGAGGATGGCCGCGATCGGCTCGATGTCCCGGCGACGAGCTTCGACTGGACCCCGTTCGCGCTCGATGTCGAGACCTCGGGAGACGGTGCGCTCCTGCAGCTGCAGATCCGCCGCGACCCGACCCGCCGCGACTTCGACCGCTTCCTTTCCGGCCAGCTCTGGCTGGATGCGCTGCGGCTCGAGCCGGTGACCGCACCCGCGACGGACTGACTTCGGATGGAACTCGACGGGAACGACCTGCGCGATCTCGCCCTGAGCCTGCGCCTGGTCGAGGTCGAGCGCCTGAACGAGGCGGAGCTGCGCGCGGTTCTCGCGTGGGTCAGTGGCCGCGGCGGGGCGGAGGGTGGCCTCACGCCGCTGCTGGGACCACCCGGGGCCGAGCCCTTCCTGCTGGAGCAGGTCTACTGGCAGCTGGACCGCTTCCTGTTCGCGGAAGACGAGCTGCGCGAAGCGGCGGCGGGGTTGGGCGGGGACGTGGTCCAGCGCCGCATCCAGTACCGGCGCCTGCTGGCGGCCTTCCACCCGGATCGTTCCGAGGCGCTCGCGGGCTGGCTCACGCCGCGGTTCCAGGCGGTGCAACGCTCGTACCGGCGGTTTCGCGAGGCCCCGGAAAAACGCTTCGCGCCGCAGCCGAGGCTGGGCCACTCGGGAGGACAGCCCCGATGGTGGGGGCGCAGGATCGGCCTGGGTGCCGGCCTGAGGATGCTGGTACAGAACCAGTTGCAAGGGGTGCGGCACCTGGAGGCGAAGCTGGTCGGCCTGGCGGCGATTCTGGCGCTGGCCGTCGTGGCCCAGGTCTACATTGCCCAGGCGCCGAATCGCTGGGCGCAGGCCGAGCAGCGGGAGGCGCAGGGGCAGGGTGCGGCCCTCGACGCGGTTTCCGAGGCCGCAACCAACAGGCCCGAACGGCCCGCGGCCCCCGGTAGCGACGCGGCCGATGGACGGGCGCCGGAGCGCGGATCCGCCGATGCCATCGATCCGGCATCCGGCCACGATGCACCGGAGCAGGTCACCGACGTGATCCGCCAGTACCAGCTCGCCTTCGCGGAGGGCGACATCCAGACGCTGATGCGCCTGCTGAGCGATCAGCCGCGCGAGAACGCCGACCAGGGACGGGACTGGTTCCGCAGAACCTATACCCGTATCTTCGGCCGCTCCGACCTGCGCAGCCTGCAGGTCGACATGGAGATGGCAGAGCCGGATGGCGACGCCTGGATCGTGTCGGGTCGATTCGATCTGGAGATTCACTACCCCGGCGGGCGCCAGGTCGCGATGAGCGGACCGATCCGTTACCGGCTGATCCCGCAGAACCAGGAGTGGCACATTGCCGGCATCGATTACTGAAGACATTCCCGAGCCGCGCAGGCGACGCCGGAGCGAGACACCCGCGGGGCTCGGGACCCATGCCGCGACCCTGGTCCTGGTGGCGGTGGCCCTGGCACTGCCGCTGATGATGGGCAACCGCACGCCGCTGACGCTCACCGCGAGCCAGTTGCTGCTGGTGGGCGGGGCCCTGCTGGCAGGCCTGCTCGCGACGCTGCCCCTGCGCGGCGCGCTGCCACCGCCGAACCGGGCCTGGCTGGCCTTCGGCGCCGTCTTCACCGGCACCGTGCTGCTACAGGTGCTGCCGCTGCCACCGCTGGCCGCTGCCTTCGGCCCCTACCCGGAGGGCCTTCTCGACCACCCGGAATTCTCGGCCCGGCACTGGTCGCCGGACATCGGTGCCAGCCTGCGCGGCTGGGCGACCTTCGTGGCCCTGTTCACGATCGCCTGGGTCGCCTGCGGCCTGCGCGCATCGCAGCGCAACTGGATCTGGCTGGCGCTGGTGGCGATGGCGTTGTTCCAGGCGATGTACGGCGTCACGGCGCACGCCGCCGGGGTCGACAACATCCTGGGCATCTGGGGCCGCCACAACCCGGACTTCGTGCACGGGACCTTCAGCAACCGCAACCTCTTCGCCGCGTACCTCGCGCTGCTGTGGCCGCTGGGCGTGGCCGTATGGTGGATCCGGGGCATGCCGCTGCTGGGGCGGCTGCCCCGGGAGCTCAAGGCGGCGGGCAGCATCATGACGGCCGCGGTGCTCGGCGCCGCCCTGTTTGCCAGCGCCTCGAGGCTCGGGAGTGCGGCGGCCGTGGTCGGGGTGCTGGTCGGGCTGGTGCTGTGGTCCCGGCACAGTCACGTACTGCGCGGCCACTCGGTGTGGCCGGTCTATGTCGCGGTGGTGGCGGCCGTGCTCGCGGCCGCCTGGTACGGTCTGATGCCGCTCGCGGAGCGCCTGGTGGCCACGGATCTCGAGGAGAGCCGCCTGGAGGTCTTTGTGTTGATGGTGCAGGAGTTTCCCGCCCGCTGGTATCTCCACGGCATCGGCCTCGGGGGCTTCGAGGCCGCGTTCAAGCAGATTCAGCCCGCTCACATCAGTGGCTGGTACGATTACGCGCACAACGATCTGCTGCAGTGGCTGCTCGAGATGGGCCTGGTCGGGGGTGCCCTGCTGCTGGTGGTCATCATCGGTCTGCTCAGGTCCGCATACCTCAGCACCGAGCGCGTCGCGCTCTACGCCGGCCTCGCGGCACTGGCGCTGGTGAGCCTCGGCGACTTCAGCTGGCACATCCCGGCCACGCAGGTCGTCCTTGCGATCTATCTCGGCGTACTCCTGCACGACCGGCGCCGCCGGCGCCGCCGGCACACCCCACCCTCGTAGGAGCGGCTTCCAGCCGCGATAACCCGAACTCTCCCCTCTCGCGCTTGCGAACACGCCTCCCAGCCGCGCCCGC
>NZ_JAWLHP010000070.1:0-2581 GCF_041690275.1 Thioalkalivibrio sp. | reverse complement strand
GTCCCCGTCCCTCGTAGGAGCGGCTTCCAGCCGCGATAACCCGAACTCTCCCCTCTCCCGCAAGCGGACAAAGCTGCCGGCAGCGGCTTTCCAACCGCTGCAGGCGGGCCCGAAGGGCGAACGACCGGATGCCCGGAGTAACGGGGCTGGACGTGACGGCCGGGGTGAGTGCCAGCGCCACGCCCCACCCCAGCCCTCCGCCGCAAGCGTGGGGGGCTTTCATCGTCGGGAGTGGCGCAGTGCCACGACCGTTAGCGGGGCCATTCCGGGGCCAAAAACAGGCCAATAAGGCGAAAAACGGCGACTTTTCGCGGGCCTTTTATAGCTATTTCAATGGCTTGGCTTGGTCCGACCCCGGTTTTCCGGTTTGTGGCAGGGACATGGTGTCCGCCTCAAATCGCGGCCTGGTCATTGCGGTTTTCCCGGTTCTGCAGGGCACCCTGTGTCCAGGCCCAGTATTCCTCCGCTCCGCTCAGTGTGGTGAGGAACCAGGCATCTTCCTGGGCCAGCAACTGGCGCAGCACCTGGTTGTTGAGGTCGTGGCCGCTGCACATGCCCATAAAGCGGCCGATGATGATCATGCCGGCCAGGGACAGATCGCCCACCGCATCCAGCACCTTGTGGCGCACGAACTCGTCTTCAAAGCGCAGGCCTTCCTGGTTGATCACGCCCTTGTCGCCGATCAGCACTGCGTTCTGCAGCGAGCCGCCCTTGGCCAGGCCCAGCTTGCGCAGGGTGTCGATCTGTTCCTGGAAGCCAAAGGTGCGCGCAGCGCTTACATCGAAAGCCAGCAGATCGCGATCCAGGGGCACCGACAGCTCCTGGTGGCCGATGGCCGCGTTGTCGAAGTCGATGGTCATGTCGATCCGGGGTACCGGCGCCGGCAGGAAGCTGGCGGACTTGCCGTGTTCTTCCACCTGCACCTGATGGCGGATCACGATGGCACGGCGCTCGGTGTTCTGCTGGAGGGTGCCGGCCTGCTGGATCATGCGCACGAAGGGTTCCGCGCTGCCGTCCATGATGGGCACTTCGGGGCCATCCAGCACGATGCGGGCGTTGTCGATGCCGCACACATACAGGGCCGCCATCAGGTGCTCGATTGTGGACACCTTCGCGCCGAAGCGGTTGGAAATGGTGGTGCTCAGCCGGGTGTCGGTGACATTGTACCAGCGGGCGGCAATCTCGGACTGGAACAAAGGCACGTCGCGGCGGATGAAGATGATGCCGTTATCCGGGGCGGCCGGTTGCAACGTCATTCGCACTGGCAGGCCGCTGTGCAGGCCACGGCCGACGAAGGTCAGGTTGACGGCCAGGGTGTGCTGGAAATACCTGCTGATCATGGTTCTTCGCCTGTCGTTGCAGTTGACAGGTTCAGCTTACGAAGGGGCGCACACCGCACTGGGCCTGGAGCGCCATCCTGTTGTCAGCAGTTTGTCATTGGCCGCCAAGCGCTTATCCTTGGCTCCATAGCGCCTTCGGATGCCGGTTTCATGGCCTTTACCACCCTGAGTTCCTGGGCTCTGCTGGTCTGGGAGGAACTGGACCAGCGCGGCCTCGATGCGGATGCCCTGTTCCGGCAGGCCGGGCTTGATCCCACCCACCTGATGGATCCCAACGCCCGCTTCCCGGTGGAAATCCTGCGCCGCATGTGGGTTGCCACCCGCGAGGTGACCAACGACCCCGCCCTGGGGGTAGTCGTCGGCATGCGCTGGAATCCCACCACCTTCCATGCGCTGGGCTATGCCTGGCTGGCCAGCTCCACGTTGGCAGAAGGCTTCCACCGGCTGGCTCGCTACGGCCGCCTTGTTTCTGACCAGTATCAGGGTGAACTGACCCTGTCTGGCATGGAGTATCGCTACCGCGTCACTCCGCGCCCGCCAGCGGGTGACCCCGACCCCACCGCCATCGAGGCCATCACCGTCGCCATCGTCAAGATGTGCCGCCTGCTGGCCGGGGAGGGCTTCAGCCCACTGGAAATCGTCCTGCCCATCGCGCCAGGGGCCAGTGTGCTGCACCTGGAAACCAATCTGCGCGCGCCGCTGAGGTTCGGCGATCAGGCGCTGGAACTGGTGCTGGCACGGGCCGATATGGAAAAGCCCCTGCGCAGCGCCAATCCGGAGCTGTCGCGCCTCAACGAGCAGATCGTGGTGAAACACCTGAGCCAGTTGGAGCAGGATTCCGTGGGCCTGCAGGTGCAGAGCCGCATCGCCGAGGCCCTGCCGTCAGGTCGAGTTACCGAGGATGACATCGCTCGGACCCTCGGCCTGAGCAACCGCACCCTGCAACGGCGGCTGGCGGAAGAAGGAAAAAGCTTCGGCGACATCCTGCAGACCACCCGGCGGGAACTGGCGAAGAGTTACCTGCGGGAAAGCCAGCTCAGCATCAACGAAATCGCCTATCTGCTGGGTTTTTCCGAACAGGCCAACTTCACCCGCGCCTGCAAGCGCTGGTTCGGGCAAGCGCCATCGGAATATCGCCGCCAACTCACCGAAGCGGTTTGACGGGCGCTGAGGTAAAAGGGGACAGATTTATTTTTCTGTTCATTTTCCTGGTTCCTGCGCCATGAATCGCCACGCCCCCC
>NZ_JAWLHP010000069.1:0-13271 GCF_041690275.1 Thioalkalivibrio sp. | reverse complement strand
CTCCCACTAGTCGATACCAAGCTTCTTCAGACGATAACGGAGCTGCCGGAAGCTCAGGCCGAGCAGCCGGGCCGCCGCTGTCCGATTGCCGCCCGTCCTGGCCAGCGCCGCCTCCAGCGCGGCGCGTTCCTGTTCCGCGAGCTGATCGTCCAGCCCCACGCTGTCGCTGACGGTCAGCGCCGCGTTGCGCTGGGCGGGCCCGCGTTCCGGGAACTCGAGCGCATCGGCGTCGATCACCGGCCCGTCGACCATTACCGCGGCCCGCTCCAGGATGTTCTCCAGTTCCCGCACGTTTCCCGGGAAGTGGTACCCGGCGAGGCGGTCCATTGCAGCGGATTCCAGCGACAGGGGCGGGAGTCCCCAGCGGTCCGCGATCTGGCCGAGGATGTGCTTGGCCAGGGACGCGATGTCTTCGGGGCGTTCCCGCAGCGGAGGCACCCGCAGCTCGACGACGTTCAGACGGTAGTACAGGTCCTGACGGAAGTGCCCCTCGTCCACCTCGGCCGCAAGGTCCTTGTGGGTGGCCGACAGGATGCGGACGTCGACGTTCTCCTCGCGCGCCGAACCCACCGGCTTGATGGCGCGTTCCTGCAGCGCGCGCAGCAGCTTGACCTGCAGCGCCAGCGGAAGCTCGGCGATCTCGTCCAGGAACAGTGTGCCCCCGTGTGCCTCGCGGAACAGGCCGACCTTGTCCCGAACCGCCCCCGTGAAGGCGCCCTTGCAGTGTCCGAAGAACTCGCTCTCCATCAGCTCTGACGGGATCGCACCGCAGTTTACCGGGACGAAGGGCTGATCGCTGCGGGAGCCGAGACGGTGGATCTCGCGGGCGACGAGCTCCTTGCCGGATCCGGATTCGCCGAGGATCATCACCGGCGCCTGGCTGCGCGCCAGCCGCGCGACCTTTCCGCGCAGCTGGTTCATGGCCTCGGAACGCCCGAGCAGCGGACCGGGATCCGTCGACTCGGCAGGGTCCTGCAACGGATCATCCGGGGCCGGGGCCTTCCCCAGTTTCAGCGCGTTGTCGATCAGCCGGCGCAGCATGTCCAGATTGACCGGCTTGGTCACGAAATCGAAGGCCCCCAGCTTCAGCGCGCTCACCGCGCTGTCGACGCTGCCGTGGGCGGTGATCACCGCGACCGGAAGGTCGGGGCAGTGACGCTGAATGTGCTCGACCAGTTGGAGGCCGTCGCCGTCAGGCATGCGCATGTCGGTCAGACACAGATCGAAGGTGCGCTGGCCGACCAGGTCCAGTGCCTCCCGCATGCGCGTGGTGCTGGTGGTTTCGATGCCCATGCGCTGCAGCGTGATCTCCAGCAGCGCGCAGATGTCCGGTTCGTCGTCGACGACCAGCACGTGCTTGATGCTCATCCGCCGCCCTCGGGATGCGTGGCTCGTGATCGTTGCTGCGCTTGCGTACATGACCTGGGATGACACTCGGTTCGGACAGTTGGGGGGGGCGTCGGCCCCCGCTCATCCCGGGTTGTCGGCCAGGGTTGGCGGTTCCTTGAGATTCGACCCCTGGACGGGCGAATCCGTGGGTGCGAAGAGGATCCGGAAGCATCCCCCCCGGGGCTGCTGCACATACTCGAGCGCAGCGCCATTGTTTTCGCAGAGTAGCCTCGAGATGTAAAGCCCCAGTCCAGTGCCGCCCGGCGACTTCGAGGAGAACGGCTCGAAGAGCCCCTCGCGGTCCTCGGGCGGTACCCCGGGGCCGTCGTCGATCACGTCGAGGGTGACGGAGCGGCGTATCTGGCCCGCGCCGCCGCGCAGGACCACCGGGGCGCTGCCGGGCTGGTCGTGACCGCCGTGCAGCCGGGCGTTCATGCACAGGTTCCACAGGGCCTGGTTGAGCTGTGACGGATCGAACAGCACCTCGGAATCCTCCGGATGGATGCTGATGCGCAGCGAACTCCGGGGCATCTGTGTCGCGCTGCAGAAGTCCTCGGCGAAGCGCTCGAGCCGCTCCCTGAGGTTCAGCATCTCGCGCTGCGGGGAACCGCCGCGCGACAGGCCGAGGACGTTGCGGATCACCCCATCGACCCGCTGGCTCTGCTTCTGGATGATGTCGAGCAGGCGCTGATCGGGGGCGCCGAGGTTCGGCGATTCCGCGAGCAGCTGGGCGCTGTGGCTGATCGCCCCGAGGGGATTGCGGATCTCGTGGGCAATGCTCGCGGTCAGCCGGCCCATGGCCTCCAGCTTCGCGGCCTGCGCCCGGCGCTTGCTCTCCGCGGCGTCGTCGATCAACAGCAGTGCGCCCTGTTCCCCGAACATCCCCAGCGGCGCCAGGCGCACCTCGAGTTCCGTCTGTTCCTCGTCTCCGGGGATCACGTGGAGCTCCGAGCGGCCGCTGTGCTCCTGCCAGTGCGCAACGATCGCCTTGAGGCGGGGCGACAGCTCGTCGATCGTCGACCCGCTCCGGGGCGGCAGCAGGCGGCGCGCGGCCTCGTTGATGCTGAGGACGTTGCCCTCCGGATCCAGCGCGATGACCCCGGCGCCCATGCGGGCGATGATCTGGGCGTTCAGTTCGGCCATGCTGGCAAGGGCCATCTCCTGGCGCACGGCGCGCGCCTCGCTGCTGCCCGCGCGCTGGGCGAGCCGCGAGGTCAGCACCACCGCGATGAAGAGCGTCGCGCCGAGCAGGCCGGCCTGGGTCGGGCCCGCCGCAAATGGCCACGGCATGGCGGGCCCGATCAGCAGCTCGGTCAGCAGGATCATCAGGGTCGCCAGGGCCGCGATGAACAGGCTGGTCCGGCCGCGGGTCATGGTGGCGGTCGCGGCGACTGCCGGAATCAGCAGCAGGCCGAGGCCGCTCTGCACGCCCCCGGCAGTAAGCAGGATCAGGCTGATCGCGAGGACGTCCAGCAGCGCGCCTCCAATGGCCTTGTACTGCAGCAGGCCCCTGAATTCCCCGTCGGGATTGCGTGCCACCACCACCAGCACCAGCGCGAACACCAGGTAGGCGGAACCGATGAACAGGTAGGACACGGGTGCCGGGGGCGCGAAGCCCGGATCGCCGGGAGCGAGCGTCGCCAGCCAGATCAGGAAGAGGGCGACGAAGAGCCGGTACAGCGCGGTCAGCCAGAGTGACCGCGAAATCTCTTCATGGGCGATCACGGGGATCAGCCTTCGCTACGATCGCGCTGGTCCACAAGGGCATGGTCCCGGGAACAATACATGCGGTTGCCGGAACGATAGGCCTCGAGCTGTGGCACGTGAACGCCGCAGTGCGCGCAGCGTACCACCGCGCCCTGCTGCTTCAGCCGCTCGGGCTGCTCGGGCCTGTTACGTCCGGCGCTGCGAAGGAGCGTGCGGACAATCAGGAACACGCCCACGATCGCGGCGATCAGCAGCAGCAGTCTCATGCCCGGATTCTAACATCAGGTCCGTCTGAGGCGGTGAGGCCCGGGCCGACCACAGGAACCCGCCTCGCAGCGCAACCCGCACCGCATCCGGTGACGGTTGTGGCTGGACCGGTGGCTCGCTATGCTCAGCGCGCATGAACCTTCACGAATTCCAGGCCAAGGCCCTGTTCCGCTCGTCCGGCATCGCGGTGCCGCAGGGCGAACTGATCACCGGCGTGGAAGATGCCGGTGTGGCCTGGGCGCGGCTCGATGGCGGGACCGCACTGATCAAGGCCCAGGTGCACAGCGGTGGCCGCGGCAAGGCGGGCGGTGTCGTCGCGGTCGGGAGCGCCCGGGAGGCCGAAGAGGCCGCCGGCCGTCTGCTCGGGTCCCGGCTGGTCACGGCACAGAGCGGTCCCGAAGGTCTGCCGGTGGACCAGCTGCTGATGGAGCCGGCCGCGGCAATCGATCGCGAGTTCTACTTCGGGATGCTGGTGGACCGTGCCCGTGCGTCCATCGTGATGGTCGTCTCTGCCGAGGGGGGCATGGACATCGAGACACTGGCGCGCGAGCGTCCGCAGGCCGTGGTGACGCTGCCGATCCACCCGGCCACCGGGGTGATGCCCTTCCACGGTCGCCGCGTGGCGCGGATATTCGGCCTGCAGGGGGAACCGGCGCGGGCCGCCGGCCAGCTGGTGCAGGATGCCCATCGCCTGTTCCGGTCAGCGGACGCGCAGCTGCTGGAGATCAACCCGCTGGTGCTGACCGCCGATCAGGAACTGCTCGCGCTCGACGCGAAGCTGGTGATCGATGACTCGGCGGCATACCGGCAGCGCGAGATCTTCGGCCTGCGCGACGCGCGGCAGCGGCACGAGGCGGAGGAGCGCGCCCACGGACATGATCTCAATTACATCCGCCTGGACGGCGACATCGGCTGCATGGTCAACGGGGCCGGGCTCGCGATGGCGACCATGGACCTGATCCAGCATCACGGCGGTCAGCCCGCCAATTTCCTGGACGTGGGCGGGGGCACCACCGTGGAACGCGTGACCGCCGCCTTCAAGCTGATCCTCTCCGATGCCTCCGTGCGCGCGGTACTGGTGAACATCTTCGGCGGGATCGTGCGCTGCGATCTGATCGCGGAGGGCATCATTGCCGCGATCCGCGAGGTGCAGGTCCAGGTGCCGGTGGTGGTGAGGCTCGAGGGCACGAACGCCGAGGCAGGCCGCGAGGCCCTCGCGCGCAGCGGGCTGGATATCGCGGCCGCCGCAGATCTCGACGAGGCGGCACGGGCCGCCGTGGAGGCCGCGGCGTGAGCGTCCTGGTCGATCGCGATACCCGGGTGATCTGCCAGGGCTTCACCGGGAAGCAGGGCACCTTCCACTCGGAACAGGCCATCGCCTATGGCACCCGGATGGTCGGGGGCGTGACGCCGGGCAAGGGCGGGCAGCGGCATCTGGATCTGCCGGTCTTCGATACCGTCGCCGAGGCCGTGCAGGAGGCCGGCGCCCAGGCGACCATGATCTACGTGCCCGCCGCCTTTGCCGCGGATGCGATCTGCGAGGCGGCCGATGCGGGCGTCGAACTGGTGGTCTGCATCACCGAGGGCATCCCGGTGCAGGACATGATCCGCGTGAAGCAGTACCTGGTTCAGGGCCGAACGCGCCTGATTGGTCCCAACTGCCCGGGGATCATCACGCCCGAGGCCTGCAAGGTCGGCATCATGCCGGGTTACATCCACCGCCGCGGCCGCGTCGGTATCGTGTCGCGCTCGGGCACCCTGACCTACGAGGCGGTAAAGCAGACCACGGACCTCGGCCTGGGGCAGAGCACCTGCATCGGGATTGGCGGGGATCCGATCCAGGGGCTCGACTTCGTCGACTGTCTCCGGCTGTTCGCCGGGGATCCGGAGACCGAGGGCGTGCTGCTGGTCGGCGAGATCGGCGGCGAGGCGGAGGAACGGGCCGCAGCCTTCATTCGGGAGTCCTTCGACAAGCCGGTCGCGGCCTACATCGCCGGGGCCACCGCTCCGCCGGGCCGCCGGATGGGCCACGCGGGCGCGATCATTGCCGGCGGGCAGGGTACCGCGGGTCAGAAGATCGCGGCCCTGCGCGAGGCGGGTGCGGAGATCGCGGCGAGTCCGGCAGAGCTCGGTGCCGCAATGGCCCGGGCCCTCGGCTGAAGCGCACGCAAGCGGAGCCGGGCCAATACGATGCCCTCCAGAGCGAGTCTGCGCATGGCCCTGGTCCAGATGAATCCCGTGGTCGGAGACCTGCGCGAGAACGCCTCGCGCATGCTCGAGGCGTCGGAGCGTGCACGGGTCCTGGGCGCGGACGTCGCGGTCTTCCCCGAACTCGCGATCACCGGCTACCCGCCGGAGGACCTGCTCCTGCGGCCCCGGTTTCTCCAGGATGTCGCGGCGGAGATCGAACGCGTCGCGGCCGGTGCCCGGGGGATCGACCTGGTGATCGGCGCACCGCTGGCGACCGGCGCCGGCGTGATCAATGCGGCGCTGCTGCTTCGTGACGGCCGGGTGCGGGCACAGTACGCGAAGCACAGGCTCCCCAACTACAGTGTCTTCGATGAGCGCCGCTACTTTCATCCCGGCACCGAGGCCGTGGTACCGGAGATTGCGGGGCTGCGGGTGGCACTGACCGTCTGCGAGGACATCTGGCGGCCCGAGCCGACGGCCCTGGCGGCTGCGGCCGGTGCGGAACTCGTCCTGAATCTGAACGCGTCCCCCTACCACCGGGGCAAGACCGCGGAACGCGAGGCGGTGGTTCGGGCGCGCGTGCAGGAGACCGGCCGCCCGGTGGTGTACCTGAACTCGGTGGGGGGACAGGACGAACTGGTCTTCGACGGACGCTCCTTCGTGGTGGCGGCCGACGGAGCGGTGCAGCCGCTGCTGCCGGCCTGGGTCGCCGGTCTTGCGGTGATCGACGTGGAGCGGGCGGGGGACGGTGTCCTGCGGATACGCGAGCAGGCGGTCGAACTCGAGCACCCGCACCCCGACTCGCTGGTCTGGGGCGACGACGAGGAGGGTGCCGCCGCGGAGCCCGCCGTGGTCGACCCGGAGGCCCTGGACATGTACCGCGCGATCATGGTCGGGATCCGCGACTATGTGCGCAAGAACGGCTTTTCGGGCGTGCTTCTGGGGCTTTCCGGCGGCATCGATTCCTCCCTGACCGCGGCCCTGGCCGTGGATGCCCTGGGACCCGACGCGGTGGAGGCGGTGATGATGCCGTACCGATACACCGCGTCGATGAGCATCGACGATGCCCGGCAGACCGCGTCATGGCTCGGCATCGACTACCGCGAACTCGCGATCGAACCGATGGTGGAGGCATTCCGGGCAGGCCTGCGGGAGTCCTTCCCGGACCAGAACCAGAACCCCGGGGACGTGACCGAGCAGAATCTGCAGTCACGTTGCCGCGGAGTCGTGCTGATGGCCCTGTCCAACCGGACCGGCAAGCTGCTGCTCGCCACTGGCAACAAGAGCGAGATGGCGGTCGGCTATGCGACCCTTTACGGCGACATGGCCGGGGGGTTTGCCCCCCTGCGCGACGTGACCAAGCAATGGGTCTACCGCCTGGCGCGCATGCGCAACGGGATCAGCCGGGTGATCCCCGAACGCGTGATCACCCGCCCGCCGAGCGCGGAACTGGCACCGGACCAGCAGGACGTCGACAATCTGCCACCCTACCCGGTGCTGGACGAGATCCTCGAGGCCTTTGTGGAGCAGGAGTCCTCGGTGGACGAGATCGTCGCGCGCGGTTTCGACCGGGAGACCGTGGAGCGCATCGCGCACATGGTCTTCCTGGCGGAGTTCAAGCGGCGCCAGGCGGCCCCCGGTGTGCGTGTGTCCGCGCGCGCCTTCGGCCGCGACCGGCGCTATCCCATCACTTCCGGCTATCGCGAGGGCCGGAGGGGCGAGCAGCCCCATTCCCAGGAGGAGTCATGAAGAAGATCGAAGCGATCATCAAGCCGTTCAAGCTGGAGGACGTGCGAGAGGCCCTGACCGAGGCCGGCATCACCGGCATGACCGCAACCGAGGTGAAGGGTTTCGGACGGCAGAGGGGGCACACCGAACTCTACCGCGGCGCCGAGTACGTGGTGGACTTCCTGCCCAAGGTGAGGCTCGAAGTCGTGGTTGACGACGGTCAGGTGGACCTGTGCATCGATGCGATCGTGAACGCGGCGAACACCGGCAAGATCGGCGACGGCAAGATCTTCGTCACCCCGGTCGACCGCGCCGTGCGCATCCGCACCCGCGAGGAGGGTGCGGACGCATTGTAGCGGGAACCGGGCGCAAGGCGAGCCGCATCCCCGGGGGCGCCGGGCAACGCCGTCGTGATTGGCGCCGCCCGGACGGCCCGCCTCAGTTCGCGAAGAAGGGCAGCCGCTCGAACCAGCCCCGCAGCCCACCCGTCTCCGCGTCGATGACCACGGGCTGCCCGGCCAGAACCGCCTCCGCCTGCTCGGGGTAGTTCAGTTCCAGCACCGCCATCGTGTTCTCGGCGTGCTGGTCGAGATCCAGCGCCCGGTAGCTCTGGTAGAGGATGGCCAGCGCCTGCGGCATGACTGCCGCACCGGGATAGCGCTCCACCACGTACCGGGCGCGCTGCACGGCCGCGACCCAGGCCCGGCGCTCGATGTAGAACTGGGCCACCCGGAGTTCGTGCGCAGCCAGGGCATTGCGGATGAAGACCATCCGCTGCCGGGCGTCCGGCGTGTAGCGGCTCTCCGGGTATTCGCTGACCAGACGGCCGAAGTCCTGGAAGGCCTCCTCCAGCGGCTGGGTGTCCATCTCCGCCGGATCCATCGGGAAGGCCCGGCTCAGGAGCCCCTGGTCAGGGTCGAAATTGACCAGTCCGCGCAGATAATAGGCATAGTCGAGATTCGGATGCCGGGGGTTCAGCTGCACAAAGCGGTCGACCGCGGCCAGTGCCGCCTCGGCTTCGCCGGCCTTGTAGTAGGCGTAGGGGATCTCGATCTGCGCCTGCTGCGCAAAGCGGCCGAAGGGAAAGCGGGCCTCCAGCAGTTCGTAGTATTCGACCGCCTGCGGGTAGTTCCCGGAATCCAGGGCGGCCTTCGCCTCCCCGTACAGCTGGCTCGCCGACCAGTCCGCCGTCGGGTCCTCCTGCAGGGCCGCGCAGCCGGACACGGTTAAGATGACGGCCAGGACGATCAACCAGCGAACTACCGACACGGTGGGGCCTCGAGAACAATGCATCAGGCGCGGATTCTACAGCAATGCGGCCGGGGGCCGCGTGGCGGCAATGGCCGGTACTGAACGGCGGTCCGTGATGCTGCCGCGGGAACTGGCGGGGCAGCGCCTCGATGCAGCGCTTGCGCGCGTCTTCGCGGAATACTCCCGCAGCCAGTTGAGCCAGTGGCTTCGCGAGGGGATGCTGACGGTCGATGGCGCTCAGCCGAAGCCCAAGACGACCGTGCGGGGCGGAGAGGAGATATGTCTGGTGGTCCCGGAGCCCCCCGAGTCCGCCGCGCGCGCAGAGGCGATCGACCTCGACGTGGTGCACGCGGATGCGGCGATCATCGTGGTCAACAAGCCGGCCGGGCTCGTGGTGCATCCCGCGGCCGGGCATCCCTCCGGCACGCTGGTGAACGCGCTGCTGCACCATGCCCCGGAACTCGCGGCGCTGCCGCGCGCCGGCATCGTGCACCGCCTGGACAAGGAGACCACCGGGCTGCTGGTGGTCGCGCGCACCCCGGCCGCACGGACCAGCCTGGTGCGCCAGCTCCAGCAGCGCAGCGTGCACCGGGAGTACCGGGCATTGGTCCGCGGCCTGCCGATCAGTGGCGGGACCATCGATCGCCCGATCGGCCGCCACCCGGTCGACCGCAAGCGCATGGCGGTGGTCAGCGGCGGCAGGCCGGCGGTGACCCACTACCGGATCCTGGAGCGCCTGCGCGCGCACAGCCTGCTGGCGATCCGCCTGGATACCGGGCGCACTCACCAGATCCGCGTGCACATGGCTCAGGCCGGTCATCCCGTGGTCGGTGACCCGACCTACGGCGGGCGCCCGCGGCCGGTGCGCGGGATGACCGAGGCGGCGGCGCAGGCGCTGGCGGCCTTCCGGCGCCAGGCGCTGCATGCCGCCGTTCTCGGCCTGATGCACCCGGTCACCGGTGCCGAGTGCCGTTTCGAGGCCCCGCTGCCCGCTGACTTCCAGGCGCTGCTCGATGCCCTGGAGCTCGACGCCGCGGCGATGGAGGCCTCCGGGGACCGGCCGTGAGCGGCCTGCCGCTGATCGTTCCCGACTGGCCGCTGCCGCCGAACCTGCGCGCGGCCCAGACCACCCGCGCCGGTGGCGTCAGCACCGGACCGTGGCAGAGCCTCAACCTCGCGCTGCACACGGGCGACGACCCGGAGGCCGTCCAGCGCAACCGGAGCCTGCTCGCCGCGGCACTGGAGCTGCCCCAGCCGCCGGTCTGGCCGACACAGGTGCACGGTGCCGCGGTGGTTGATGCGGCGGCGATGACCGCCGCGCTCGAGGCCGATGCGGTGGTCGCCCGTGCTCCGGGCGAGGTCTGCAGCGTGCAGACCGCCGATTGCCTGCCGGTGCTCTTCGCGACGCTCGACGGACGCGAGGTCGCCGCCGCGCACGCGGGCTGGCGCGGCCTGGCCGGTGGTGTGCTGGAGGCCACGCTCGATGCCCTGGGATATCCCCCGGCACAGGTCACCGCCTGGCTCGGTCCCGCGATCGGCCCGGAGGCCTTCGAGGTGGGCCCGGAGGTCCGCGCGGCCTTCGTCGGCCGGGATGCCGAAGCCGCGGACGCCTTCAGACCGGGCACCGGCGACCGCTGGTTTGCCGACGTCTACCGCCTCGCCCGCCTCAGGCTCGAGCGCGCGGGCCTGCGCGAAATCCACGGTGGCGGCCGCTGCACCCACGCCGAGCCCGAGACCTTCTTCTCCTACCGCCGCGACGGCACCTGCGGCCGCATGGCCACCCTGATCTGGCGGGTGGCCTGAGACCCGTTCATCTGACGGGGGTGCCCGGATGCGGAGCCGACCTCGCGGTCTGCGGGACGCCGGCCAGCCCGCCAGATTCACCGCGTGGCACCACCTGCCGCGTGGCACCGTTTGCCGCCGCGCAACATCTGCCGCGAGCTACCCCCGAATGCAGCCGCAGTGCACAACACCGCTCCGGCCCTTGAAACGGTCGCACATACCCCCACCTTGTGTGTCAGATCAAACTTCTTCCCGAGGGGAACCCGTTCATGCGTATGGATCGACTGACCACGAAATTCCAGGAGGCGCTGGCCGACGCGCAGTCGCTGGCCGTTGGCCGCGATCATCAGTTCATCGAGCCGGTGCACGTGCTTGCGGCGCTGCTGAACCAGGAGGGCGGTACCGTGCGGCCGGTGCTGGAACAGGCCGGTGCGAACGTGAACCAGCTGCGCTCCGGGCTCGGCGAGGCGCTCGGGCGCCTGCCCCGGGTGGAGGGCACGCCCGGCGAGGTCCACGTCTCCAACGACCTGAACCGGCTGCTGAACGTGGCCGACAAGCTCGCGCAGCAGCGCAACGACCAGTACATCTCGTCGGAGCTGTTCCTGCTGGCGGCCGCGCAGGATCGCGGTGCCGCGGCGGAACTCCTGAAGAAGGCCGGCGTGACCCAGGCAAACCTGGAGGCGGCGGTCGAGCAGATGCGCGGCGGCGCCAGCGTCGATGATCCGAGTGCCGAGGACACCCGCCAGGCACTGGAGAAGTACACCATGGACCTGACCGAGCGCGCCGAGCAGGGCAAGCTCGATCCGGTGATCGGCCGCGACGAGGAGATCCGCCGGGCGATCCAGGTGCTGCAGCGGCGCACCAAGAACAATCCGGTGCTGATCGGCGAGCCCGGTGTCGGCAAGACCGCGATCGTCGAGGGCCTGGCCCAGCGCATCATCAACGGCGAGGTGCCGGAGGGCCTGAAGAACAAGCGCGTGCTGGCGCTCGACCTCGGCGCGCTGCTCGCCGGCGCGAAGTACCGTGGCGACTTCGAGGAGCGGCTGAAGGGCGTGCTGAAGGACCTGTCGAAGGAAGAGGGCCGGGTGATCCTGTTCATCGACGAGCTGCACACGATGGTCGGTGCCGGCAAGGCCGAGGGCGCAATGGATGCGGGCAATATGCTCAAGCCCGCGCTGGCGCGCGGCGAACTGCACTGCATCGGCGCGACCACGCTCGACGAGTACCGCACGCACATCGAGAAGGATGCGGCGCTGGAGCGGCGCTTCCAGAAGGTGCTGGTGGACGAGCCGACGATGGAGGACACGATCGCGATCCTGCGGGGCCTGAAGGAACGTTACGAGGTGCACCACGGAATCACGATCACCGACCCCGCGATCGTCGCCGCCGCCCAGCTGTCGCAGCGGTACATCACCGACCGGCAACTGCCGGACAAGGCCATCGACCTGATCGACGAGGCGGCCAGCCGGATCAAGATGGAGATCGACTCCAAGCCGGAGGAGATGGACCGTCTCGACCGGAGACTGATCCAGCTGAAGATCG
Organism: Thioalkalivibrio sp.; assembly: GCF_041690275.1. NCBI lineage: Bacteria > Pseudomonadati > Pseudomonadota > Gammaproteobacteria > Chromatiales > Ectothiorhodospiraceae > Thioalkalivibrio > Thioalkalivibrio sp. The sequence goes on along the minus strand of NZ_JAWLHP010000069.1, from coordinate 1,415 downwards.
AACGCGAGGCGATGAAGAAGGAGACGGACGAGGCCTCGCGCAAGCGCCTCGCGGCGCTGGAGGACGAGATCACGCGGCTCGAGCGGGAGTATTCCGATCTCGAGGAGATCTGGAAGGCCGAGAAGGCGGCGGTCACCGGCGCCGCGCAGACCAAGGAAGAGCTCGAGCGTGCGCGCATGGAGCTCGAGGCCGCACGACGCGCGGGGGACCTGAACCGGATGTCGGAACTTCAGTACGGCCGCATCCCGGAGTTGCAGAAGGCACTGGAGCAGGCCTCCGAGATGGAGGGCAAGGAGACCCGGCTGCTGCGCAACAGTGTCACCGACGAGGAGGTCGCGGAGGTCGTCTCGCGCTGGACCGGGATCCCGGTGTCCAAGATGCTCGAGGGCGAGCGGGACAAGCTGCTGCGCATGGAAGAGGCCATTTCGCAGCGTGTGGTGGGACAGGAAGAGGCCCTGCACGCGGTTGCGAATGCGATCCGGCGTTCCCGCGCGGGGCTTTCCGATCCGAACCGCCCGAACGGATCCTTTCTGTTCCTCGGACCGACCGGCGTGGGCAAGACCGAGCTGACCAAGGCGCTGGCCTCCTTCCTGTTCGACACGGACGAGGCGATGGTGCGGATCGACATGTCGGAGTTCATGGAGAAGCACTCGGTGGCCCGGCTGATCGGCGCGCCTCCCGGCTACGTCGGTTACGAGGAGGGCGGCTACCTGACCGAGGCGGTGCGCCGCAAGCCGTACTCGGTGATCCTGCTCGACGAGGTGGAGAAGGCGCACCCGGACGTGTTCAACGTGCTGCTGCAGGTACTGGACGATGGCCGGCTCACCGACGGCCACGGGCGCACGGTGGACTTCCGCAACACGGTGATCGTGATGACCTCGAATCTCGGTTCGCAACTGATCCAGGAGATGGCCGGAGAGGAGAACTATCCGCGCATGAAGGCCGCGGTGATGGAGGTGGTCGGGCAGCACTTCCGGCCGGAATTCATCAACCGGGTCGACGACGTCGTGGTCTTCCACCCGCTGGGCCGGGAGCAGATCCGCGCGATCACCGACATCCAGCTCGCCATTCTGCGCGACCGCCTGGCCGAACGCGACATCGCGCTGGAGGTCAGCGAGGCCGCGCTCGACCGCCTGGGCGAGGCGGGATTCGATCCGGTCTACGGGGCCCGGCCGCTGAAGCGGGCAATCCAGACGCAGGTCGAGAATCCGCTGGCGCAGCGGCTGTTGTCCGGTGAGTTCGCGCCGGGTGCCGTGGTGCACATCGACGCGGATGACGGCGGCCTCGTGTTCCGGTCCTGAGCGCCGTCCCATCCTGGCCCCCTGTGGGAGCGGCCTCTGGCCGCGAGGGAGGGCCGGGGCACCTGGAGCAACGCCGCATTATCGCGGCTGGAAGCCGCTCCTACATTCCCGGTC
>NZ_JAWLHP010000068.1:0-13393 GCF_041690275.1 Thioalkalivibrio sp. | reverse complement strand
CCCACTAGGCCATGGCCTCGTCCACCAGTTCTATCCAGTGGCGGACCGGCGTGCGCCCGGCGCTGGCGAGGTGATTCTGGCAGCCGATGTTCGCGGTGGCGATCACCTCCGGCCCGCCGGACTCGAGGGACCGCAGCTTGTCGTCGCGCAGCTTGCGTGCCAGCTCGGGCTGGGTGATCGAATACGTGCCCGCCGAGCCGCAGCACAGGTGCGCGTCCGGGACCGGGGTCAGTCGAAAATCCAGCCGTTCGAGCACCTCTTCCACCGCACCACCGAGGCGCTGCCCGTGCTGCAGCGTGCAGGGGCTGTGGAAGGCGATCTCCCGGTTGCCACGGATACTCAGCCGTTCCAGCGGCTCTTCGCGGAGGACCTCGACCAGATCCCGTGCCCGGCGGCTGACCTCGGCGGCGCGATCCGCGTAGTCCGGGTCATCCGCCAGCAGATGGCCGTATTCCTTCACGAAGGCGCCGCAGCCGCTCGCGGTCTGCACGATGGCCTCGGCCCCCTGTTCGATGGCCGGCCACCACGCGTCGATATTGGCCCGCGCACGGTCGAGCCCATCGCGCTGGGCGTTGAGGTGGTAGTCGAGCGCACCGCAGCAGCCCGCCCGGGGTGCCGGGACCAGGCTGATGCCCAGGCGGTCCAGCACCCTTGCGGTCGCGGCATTGGTGTTCGGCGACAGGCCCGGCTGCACGCAGCCCTCGAGGATCAGCATTCTTCTGCCATGCCGCGCCGCGGCGGGCCGCTGCCCGGCGGCGGCCGGACGCGGCGGGATCTTCTCGCGCAGGGTGCCCGGCAGCATGGGCCGCGCGGCGCGTCCCAGGGCAAAGAGCATCGAGGCCACCCGCGGCTGCACCATGCTCCGGCGCAGCAGCTCCCGGAATGTCCGTTCGCCCGGCCCGCGCGGAACGCGCGCCTCGATCTCGGCGCGACCGATGTCCACCAGCTTGCCGTATTCCACGCCGGACGGGCAGGTGGTCTCGCAGTTGCGGCAGGTGAGACAGCGGTCCAGGTGCAGACGCGTTTGCTCGGTCGCAATCTCCGGGTCGCCGGGGTTCTCCAGCAGCGACTTCATCAGATAGATCCGCCCGCGCGGGCCGTCACGCTCGTCACCCAGCAGGCGGTAGGTGGGGCAGGTCGCGTTGCAGAAGCCGCAGTGCACGCAGCTGCGCAGGATGCGGTCGGCCTCGCGGATATGGGCCTGGGCAAGTTGTTCCGGGCTGAATCGGGTCTGCATCTCAGAGGTCCGGGTAGAGGCGGCCGGGGTTGAAGATACCGTTCGGATCGAGCCGTGCCTTCAGTTGCCGGTGGTACTTCGCCAGTACCGGCGTGAGTGGCGTGAACGGATCGGTGATGCCCGGGGTGTAACAGGTGGCGTGCCCCCCTGACCGCGCCGCCGCCTCGCGGATGCTGGCCGCGGGGGCGTCGCTGCGCAGCCAGCGCTGCGCGCCCGCCCAGTCGTACAGCCAGTCGCCCTCCAGTTCCAGCGGGGGCGTCACCTGCGGAATCGACAGCCGCCACAGCGGTCGCGTGTCGGCGTCCGAGAAGAACGGAAGCCGCTGCTCGCGCAGGTCCTGCCAGAAGGCCGGGTCCAGCGCCTCACCGCCAAGGCGCGCACGGTTGGCATCCACGGAACGCGCGCCCCCCTCGAGGCGGAGGTACAGGAAACCGTGGTGCCAGGCCGCGCCGGTTAGCGGAACCGGTTGGCGGCCCCACCTTGCAAGCTTCGTCAGCGCGCTGGCCAGCGGCATCTGCAGCTGCAGGCTGTGCGCAGCGCCCGGCCGCGGCAGCACCTTCAGCGACACCTCGGTGATCACGCCGAGGGTGCCCTGCGCACCGGTGACGAGCCGGGAGAGGTCATAGCCGGCGACGTTCTTCATCACCTCGCCACCGAAGCGCAGGTGCCGGCCTTCCCGGGTGATGAGACGCGTGCCCAGCACGAAGTCGCGCACCGCGCCGCTCCAGGGACGACGCGGACCCGAGAGTCCGGTGGCGACCATGCCGCCGACGGTGGCGGCGGCTCCGAAGTGCGGCGGTTCGAAGGGCAGCTGCTGGCCCGCCTCGGCCAGGGTCTGCTCGAGTCCGTAGACAGGCGTCCCGGCGCGAACCGACACCACGAGCTCCACCGGATCGTAGTGGGTGATGCCCTGGTGCCCGGTCACGTCGAGCGGGCTTCCGTCGACCTCGCGCCCGTAGAAGGCCTTGGTCCCGCCGCCCATGATGCGCAGGGGGCTGCCGGCGCGGTCCGCGGCGGCGACCTGCGCGCAGAATTCCTCTGCCAGGTCGCGCTCCGCAGCCGGGTTGCTGAGGCCGTCACTCATCGACCATCCCGGTGGCAAGGTGAACAGGGAGCCACCGAAGGCAAGGACATGCCCCGAAGGGAGTCCGAATACGCATCATCTGCCGCGAGTTCCGAGGCTCGTCCCGCCATGGTGCCGGGTGATCGCCGACCAGCGCAGTCGGGCGTGTGGATGCCCGAGCCGCGGATTCCGTCGCCGGCCGGCGGTGTGGAATGCGGCGGCTGAAACCGTTTTTCCGGACGCGGTGAAGCCCTCCGGGACCAGGGCGGCATCGGGGCCGGGGCCCCGCACTCCAGGGGGAGCTTTCGCGGTGACGTGCAGGCGCGGCTGCGGGACATGGATCAGAATCTCGGCAGTTCCGGGTGGGGCAGCTGGTTGTTGTGCACGTGCATCGCACCGTATTCGGCGCACCGGGCCAGCGTCGGGATGTTCTTCCCCGGGTTGAGCAGGGTGCGCGGGTCGAATGCCGCCTTCAGCGCGTGGAACAGGGTGATCTCGTCGGCATCGAACTGCGTGCACATCTGGTTGATCTTTTCCCGGCCCACGCCGTGCTCGCCGGTGATGGTGCCGCCGACCTCCACGCAGAGTTCGAGAATGCGTCCGCCGACGCGCTCCGCGAGCTCCAGTTCGCCGGCCTCGTTGGCATCGAACAGGATCAGCGGATGCAGGTTGCCGTCCCCGGCATGGAAGACGTTCGCGACGCGAAGGCCGGATTCGCCGGAGAGCCCGGCAATGCCCTTGAGCACCCGGGGCAGCTCCCGGCGCGGGATGGTCCCGTCCATGCAGTAGTAGTCGGGTGACAGGCGGCCGACCGCGGGGAAGGCGTTCTTGCGCCCGGCCCAGAAGCGGGCCCGCTCGGCATCGTCGCGGGCCAGCGTGATGCCGGTGGCGCCGGCCGCGGCGAGGACCTCCCGCACGCGCTGGCAGTCGTCCGCCACGTCAGCCTCGACTCCGTCCAGCTCGCATAGCAGGATCGCCTCGGCGTCGACCGGGTAGCCGGCGTGCATGAAGTCCTCGGCGGCGCGGATCGCGAGATTGTCCATCATCTCCAGCCCGCCCGGCACGATCCCTGCGGCAATGATGTCGCCGACGGCCTTGCCGGCATTCTCGAGGTCGTCGAAGCTGGCCATGATGACCTTGGCACTCTGCGGGCGCGGCAGCAGCTTCACCGTGACCTCCGTGATCACGCCGAGCATGCCCTCCGATCCATTGAACAGGGCCAGCAGGTCGAATCCCGGGGCGTCGAGGGCCTCCGAGCCGAGGGTCATCCGCTCGCCCTCGATGGTGATCACCTCGAGCGCCTGCACGTTGTGCACGGTGAGCCCGTATTTCAGGCAGTGCACCCCTCCCGCGTTCTCGGCGACATTGCCACCAATGGAGCAGGCGATCTGCGAAGAGGGATCCGGAGCGAAATACAGTCCGTGCGGAGCGGCGGCCTCGGAAATCGCGAGGTTGCGCACGCCCGGCTGCACGCGGGCGATGCGTGCATCCGGGTCAATCTCGAGGATCCGGTTGAAACGCGACATCACCAGGAGCACGCCCTGCTCCAGCGGTAGCGCGCCCCCCGACAGGCCCGTACCGGCACCGCGAGTGACCACTGGCAGCCCGAGTTCGTGGCAGGTGCGGAGCAGGGCCTCGACCTGTTCGATCGTGTCGGGCAACGCGACCAGCATCGGCATCACGCGGTAGGCCGACAACCCATCGCACTCGAACGGCCTTCGGTCCTCGTCGCGGTGCAGCAGGGTCAAGCCCGGCAGCGCCGCGCGCAGGCGCTCCAGGGCGCGCTCCGGATCAACCGCGGGCAGCGGTCCGTCGAGCCTCTCGTCGTAAAGGATGTTCATCGGAATTCCTGAATCGCTGTGGCGAGCGTCGCCATCTGTGTAACGCCTTTGCAACTGCGCCTGTACTCTAGCGCCAAGGGTACCGTCGCGTCCCGTTACCCGCATTCCCGGCGGGGAACCGCGGCAACAGCGTCCGGTGCCGGCCACGGCGCTTCCGGAATCCGCGGCTGGCCAGGCATGGCGCACGATGCCGGCGTCGGGCGCCCTCGCCCTTGCGTGATCGCGCGGTTTGTGGGTTCATGGGGGCCGGCTGAATCCTCGGGAGTTTCTGCAATGCACAGGCGGCGTTGGGCAAGACGGATCCTGACCCTTCTGTTGTGCCCGCTGTTGCCGGTGGCGGGTGCGGCGGAGCTTCGGGTGCAGGGTCTGTTCGAGGGCCGCGCGCTGTTCGCGATGGATGGCGAGCGGTTCATGCTGCGCGACGGCCAGACGGGGCCACAGGGGGTGCATCTGCTGCGGGCGACCAGCGAGGCGGCCCTGGTCGAGTACGAGGGGCAGCGTCGGGAATTGACGCTGGAGCGCGGCCGCTTCGGGGGCGTCTACCAGCGCACCGACGCCGAACTCCGGATCCCGCCGGATGCCCGGGGCGGCTATATTGTCCGCGGCCTGATCAGCGGGCAGACCGTCACCTTCGTCGTCGATACCGGGGCCACCCTGGTCACGCTGAGCGACGCCGAGGCCCGGCGCCTGAATCTGCGGCCGGCCGGCGGTGTGGAGGTGGCGGTGGAGACGGCGTCGGGAATCGTCACGGGTCGGCGTATCCTGCTCGATCGGGTGCAGGTGGGCGGGCTGGCACTTGACCGCGTCGAGGCAGTGGTGCTGCCCGGGGAAAGCCCGGCAACCGCACTGCTGGGCATGAGCTTTCTGGGGCGGGTCGACATGCAGAAAGAGGGTTCTCTCCTGGTGCTGCGGGCGCGCTGAACCGCCCGGTCCGAATCTTGTAGTCAGAGGCCGAGCGCCATCAGCCACAGCGGCAGTGTGAAGGCTGCGGTCAACGTCGCGGTCCCGACGGTTGCGGCCACCAGCGGGCCGTCTCCGCCCATGCGGGTCGCGAGGATGTAGGCGGAGGAGGCCGGCGGCAGTGCCGCCAGCATCACCGCCGCCACCAGGTATTCGCCCTGCAACCCGGTCAACGCCGCCAGGCCGAGCGCGATCGCGGGCACGGCCGCGAGCTTCGCCGCGACGAAGTAGGCCACCAGTTTCTTCTGGCGCGGTTCGCGTAGCAAGGTCAGGGCGGCGCCGGTGGCGAGCAGCCCGAGCGGCAGGGCCGGCTCGCCGAGGAAGAGCAGTGTGGCCAGGGCCGGATCGGGCAGGGGCAGGCCGAGGGCCGACCAGCCCAGTCCGCTGAAGGTGGCCAGTATGAATGGGTTGCGCACCAGCTCATGCAGAATGGGCTGCCGGCCGTGGCTCGCCAGGGCCCAGACCGACGCAACGTTCGCCAGCGGGATCACGAAACCGGCCAGCAGCGCGAAGGCCGCGATCCCGTCCGCGCCGAAGACCCCGCCCAGCAGGGCCATGCCGATATAGGTATTGAAGCGGAACGAGCACTGGAAGATCGAGGCAAAGGACCGGGGGGAGGGCGAGAGCACGGGGCGTGCGGCCAGACCCAGCAGCATGCCGGCCAGCATGAAGGCGAAGCCGACGAGGATCATCGTGCCGCCCGCCCCGAGGTCGATCGGCCGGCTGGCGAGCGTGCCGAACAGCAGTGCCGGGAACAGCAGGTAGTAGACCAGCGCCTCGACGCCCCTCCAGACACCGATCGCGAAGATTCCGATGCGCTTCAGCAGGTGGCCGAGCGCGATCAGCGAGACGATGGGCAGCAGGATGACGAGGCCTTCAGGCATGGCCGCCGGGTAGCAGGATCCGGTACTCCAGGATCGGACCGCGCCTCCGCGGGCGTGGCGGCAGGCACGGATCGCCGGGCCGGGGTTTGCGGATCAGGCGGGTGGCGACCCCTGACACTGAGGGGCGCGCCACGGAGAGATACTGAAAGGAGTTTGAATGCCCTTCGTTTTCCATGATATCGGTGTTCTTCCGTGGACTGTCTTTCATCCTAACCTAGTGGGGTGGCGGGGATGGCCCTGCAAGAACCTTCTGCATGGCCCGATCGCTGGAGATCTCCGATGACGGAGAGGGTATCCGAGCAACGCGTTTTCTTCGCCCTCTGGCCCAACGCGGGGTTGCGGGCGTCACTCTCTGCGCTTGCGCGCAGGATGCCGGCGAATGGGCGCCCGGTGCCGGCGGAACATTTGCATCTGACCCTGGCATTCCCCGGCACCGTGACTGCAGGAAAGGTGGCGGAAATGGTGGAGCGGACCGATGCGTTGCGGTTGCCGCAGATCCGCCTGGTGCTGGAGGAGCTCGGCTGGTTCCGGCGCCCGCGGGTAGCCTGGGTCGGGCCCGCGCAGGCAGAGCCCGAGCTGGAGGCGCTCGCCGTCCGACTCAATGAGTTGTGCCGGGCCACCGGCGTGGCAATGGAGGACCGCCCGTTCCGACCGCACGTGACGCTGCGCCGATTCGTCACCCGCTTCGAATCGGTGTCCATCGAGCCGCTGGATTGGCGCCCTCGGGAGATGGTGCTGATCGAATCGGGGCAGGGCGGACATCCGGGACCCTACCGGGTGCTGCACAGCTGGGTCCTTAGCGGTTGACGCGCACCCGGGCAGGCCCCGTATGCGCCTTGGATCCTCCTTCCCCCGGTCGTGCCGTCCTTCGTCCTCAGCCCAGCAGGCGCCAGCCGATCCAGGTGATCGAGAACAGGGTCAGGAAGACCATGCCGGCCCAGGAGAGCGCGCGCATTCCTGCTCCGGGCCGGGCATGTTCGGGAACGTGCGCGTCGGTGATCACCCGGAAGGTGATCCACGCCAGCACCGGTGCGGAGAGAAAGGATACCGTGGTGGCGAAGTCGATCAGCTGGGTGAACCGTGCTCCGGAAAGGTGCAGGATCAGCAAGGCACCGGCGACCACGACCAGCAGGAGGACACGGTAGCTCCAGGGGTGGTGAGGACGCCTGGCGCGGGCATCCTCGGCGCCGAAGCGCGCCACGGCCAGCAATGCGGAGAGAACTCGCGGGTAGGCATCGGTGACGGCCAGCGTGGTGCTGAACATCACGCTCAGTGCGGCCACCGCGATCAGGGGGCGGCTCCACTCACCGAGCGATCCGGCATACAGCTCCACCAGCTGCGCCGAGAAGCCGACCGCCGAGTCCGCGAAGCCCGTACCGCTGGCGTACATCAGCAGTGCGCCGAGCAGCAGGAAGGCTGCAGCCAGCAGCGTGGCACCGATGTATCCGATCCGGAAATCGGTCAACGCGTGCGAGAGGGGGGGTATCCGGCCCGTCTCCCGTGCCCGCTCCTGGGTCCACAGGGAGTGCCAGACCGCGACATCCAGGGGAATGGGCATCCAGCCGAGCAGTGCCAGCAGGAAGGCGAAGCCCGCGGCGCTCCACAGCCGCGGTCCCTGATCGAAGCCCGCCAGGCCGGACCAGTCAGGCTGGTCACCCAACGCCAGCGTCAACGCCGCCACCGTGGAGACTGCCAGGACGGCCATCACCATCTTCATCACGAGATCGAGTCCGCGGTAGTTGCCGATCGCGAGCAGAAGCACGCAGGCGCCGAGGATCCCGGCCGACAGGGTGGCGGGCGAGGCCTCCAGACCGAAGACCAGCCCGGCGAGTCCCGCGGTCACGACCGTCACCACCGCCTGGATGATGAACAGGGTCCCAAAGGTAATCACCGCGAAGAGCCCCAGGGCCCAACGGCCGATACGCCGGTACCCGATCAGGAGGTTCTCGCCGGTGGCTGCCGCGTATCGTGGGCCAAACTCGAGAAACGGGTATTTCAGCAGGCAGGCAAGCAGTACCAGCGGCAGCAGCAGCAGCCCGTACTCGGCACCGGCCCGGGTGGACTGCACCAGGTGCGACACCCCCACCGCGGCCCCGGCCATCAGCAGGCCGGGGCCCATCGCCGCACGCAGCGTGGGCATGGAGGCAGACGACATCACGGCGGGCCCTTCGCGGGTCTGGGTGGCTGGGCACGATAAGCGATGCGCGGCGATTTTTCACTCCGGCCCGGAGTCTGACCCCTTCGTGCCCGGCCCGCGCTCGAGGCTGCACCCTGGCCCTTCGGCCGCCCCGGATTGCGGGCACAAAAAAGGCCCGGTCCGAGCACGGACCGGGCCTGTCCCAGCGTCAGCTGGTGACCGAGACAGACTTACTCGGCGTTGCCTTCTTCACCCTGCGGCTGCTGCTGCTGCTGCTGCGGCTGGCCGTAAGGCATCATCGGGGCGCCGGCGGGGGCACCACCGTAGGGGGCGCCGTACCCGTAGCCCGGGCCGTAGCCGCCGTAGGGCTGGCCGTAGCCGTAGCCATCGCCGGCGCCGCGGCCGTAGCCATGGCTGCGGCCGCTGCCGCGGGCGCTCATGTCAAAGTCGCTGAACATGTCGCCCATGCCGAACATGTCGCCGAGACCGCGGCCATAGCCCGGGCCGCCGTAGCCGTAACCAGGGCCACCGTAACCGTAACCAGGACCGCCATAGCCAGGAGCGCCGTAACCGGGACCACCGTAGCCGGGGCCGCCCCACTGGGCGCTGGCATGCATCGGGATTGCAAAGGCGCCGATCACGGCGGCAGTGGCGAGAAGCTTGAGGGAATTACGCATAATTGAAAGTCCTTCTTGTGGTTTGGGTAACAGGCCCTCTGGTTCCGCGAGTCCGCGGGCAGCGTCAAGGGTGGAACACTGCTGTTGATACCTGCGCTCTAGACTCGACCCCGCTCCGTGTCGGGAGCGTCTCCGATCGGTCCATTAGAACTATCTAATATGTGCAGGTTACGGAAACCGATAGGTGATTGCAAGCGTCGTTTCGAAAAAATCGAATGAAATCGGGTTCTTAAACGCAGGGCTTGCAATGAATGGATGCCTTTTGATTGCCTTTTCAGAGCTTTAAAGACGATTTATCCAGCGATTTGTCTGAGACCGAGAGTGCACCATCGTTTCCATGAAGGCCGAATCGATCCCGCACGCTCTCGCGCATCATACAGCCCATGTCGCGAGATCGCGAATCATCCCGGTGCAGCCTTCATTCGTCTCTGGCGCGCCATGCGGAGGCATGACCCGGAAACGGTCACGAGGGGTTGTCTCGCGCTCAGCCGAGCGCGCCGCCGCAGCTCGAGCCCTGACCGGCGGTGCAGCCATAGCAGTGATCGGCCACGGCAATGGGCGCACCTGTCAGTGCAAGCGGATCCAGATCCCGGATGTGCCGGCGCGGGGGACCTCCTGCGCCAAGCGGGATGTGCAGCATCTGGTTGAAGTCGCAGTCATAGAGGAAGCCCTGCCAGTCCACGGAGACCAGGGAACGGCACATCACCTGTTCGAGGTTGGCCTCCTGATGTGCGAGACGCAGCGTCTGCATGTAGCGGTTGTACTCGCCCTTGCGGGCAAGCGTCTTCGCAAAGCGGTTGATCGGCATGTTGGCGATGCTGAAGAGCCGGTTGAAAACGATCCCGTAGTGCGTCGCGAGGTGTTCGTGATACGCCCTCTCCAGGGAATCCTGCGGCGGAGGCAGCTCCGGGCCCTGCGGGTTGTACACGAGATCCAGTTCCAGGCCCGAACCCGGCCGGCCGTAGCCCAGGGCGTTCAGCCGGCGCAGTCCCGACAGGCTGTTCTCGAACACGCCGTCGCCCCGCTGGGCATCCACGTTCTCCTCCAGGTAACAGGGCAGGGAGGCAACGACCGTGACCCGGTTGGCCGCGAGGAATTCCGCGAGGTCTTCCTGTCCGGGCTGCGACAGGATCGTGAGGTTGCAGCGATCGAGCACCTCAACGCCCATCGCGCGGGCCGAGGTCACCAGATGACGGAAATGCGGGTTCAGCTCCGGTGCGCCGCCGGTCAGGTCCAGGGTCTCGATGCCCGCGCGGCCGATCAGGGCGAGGATGTCCTCGATGGTCTCGCGCTGCATGACCTCCTTGCGGTTGGGGCCTGCGTTCACGTGACAGTGGAAACATGTCTGGTTGCAGACATAACCGAGGTTGGCCTGCACGGTGGTCAGTCGACCGCGCCGGATCTCCGGGAAGTCGGCCAGCAATCGCATGGTCTCGGTCTCTGCCATGATCCGTCCGCTCCGGGCTGGGGAGTCGGGGCAATCCTGCCGTTACTCCGGCAGGAACCGTATATTGCCGTACCAGGCGCGGGTTTCCTGACCGGTGTTGTCGCAGTCGGTCATCACCGCGACGGCGTTGATGCGCCCCGGCTCGTGGCCATGATAGCGGCGGAAGTCCTCGAGCACGTTGCGCCGCTCCGTGCGCCAGCCTGCCCCGGCGTCGCTGCCCGTGGCCACGGCAATCATGTGCGCCTGGGACGCAAAGGCGTTCGGCCAGTCACGTCCGCGCTCGGTGGTGCTGCTCCACACATAGTTAAGGGCACGGGTGCGCCAGCGCAGCAGGCGGGACTCGTCGACCAGATACAGGCGGGCCGGGTAGTCGTCGCCGTCGCGGGTGGTTTCGTCGATCCCGGTCAGCGTCTCCTCCACGCGCCATTCCCACTCCACCACCGGGGTCTCGGTCAGATCGATGTCGCGGCGGTAGAAGAGACCGGACGCAGTACCCTCGGTGCAGGTGGCCTGCACGGCCGTTCTTCCGTGCGTCCTCACCAGGCGGTAGTCGGTCACGCCCTCGAACGAGTGAGGCTCCCAGCCGATGATGTCTTCGGGCCCGAAGACAGGGGCTGCCGGGACAGCCGCGGACAGTGCCAATGCGGCCAGCGCGGTCAGGGTCGCACTCGCAGTGGGCAGCAGGCGTGCGGATGCCGGATTGTCGGTTCGAGCCATGTGTGCTTTGTCCATCGGACGCGATCCCGGGTTCGTGTTTCCGCTGTTTCGAGTCACCCCGGATGATGCCGAACCGCGGGGCGCCGTGTAATCCGTGAAAACCCGGATAGGACCCATCCCGCATTGCCATTATGCTCACGGTGAAAGGGAATCCGGGGGCAACATCAACCCGGCGCATTCCCGATGCCGCCGGCGGCGGGTTTCCACAGTCATTGACCAGGGAAGAGGAACGCATGAACCGGACACGATGGATCCTTGTGGCGGCGGTCGTCGTCCTGATCACGGCCTTCTTCGTCTTCGATCTCGGACGCCTTCTCGACTTCGACACACTGAAGGCCGCGCAGGGTGACATCGAGGCCTTCCGCGATGCACGGCCATTCCTGGCCAGCGCGCTCTTCTTCATCGTGTACGTGCTGGTGACCGCGCTGTCGCTGCCCGGCGCGACGATCCTGACCCTGGCCGGCGGCGGGGTCTTTGGGCTCGCCTGGGGCCTGCTCATGATCTCCTTTGCGTCGAGTATCGGCGCAACGCTGGCCTTCCTGATCGTGCGCTTCATCGCCCGCGAGCCGGTGCAGCGGCGCTACGGCGACAAGCTGCGCGCGATCAATCGGGGCGTCGAGCGGGAGGGCGCCTTCTATCTGTTCGCGCTGCGCCTCGTGCCGGTGTTCCCGTTCTTCCTGATCAACATCGTGATGGCACTGACCCCGATCCGGACCTGGACCTTCTACTGGGTGTCGCAGGTCGGCATGCTGGCAGGCACTGCGGTGTACGTGAACGCCGGTACCCAGCTGGGGCAGCTGGAGGGCCCGGAGGGCATCCTGTCGCCAACCCTGATCCTCTCCTTCGCATTGCTGGGGATCTTCCCGCTGTTGGCGCGCCGTGTGCTGCAGTGGCTGCGGCGCCGGCGCATGTACCGGGGTTGGGAACGCCCGCGCCGCTTCGACCGCAACCTGGTCGTGATTGGCGCCGGCGCTGCCGGGCTCGTCTCTTCCTACATCGCGGCCACGGTGAACGCGAAGGTCACCCTCGTCGAGCGGCACCGGATGGGAGGCGACTGCCTGCACACCGGCTGCGTGCCGTCGAAGGCGTTGATCCGGACTGCCCGTCTGCTGGAGGACATCCGGCATGCATCCGATTACGGGGTGGCATCCGCGCAGGCCGACTTCGACTTCGGGAAGGCGATGGAACGCGTGCAGCGGGTGATTGCACGGATCGCTCCCCACGACTCGCGTGAGCGCTACGAGGGTCTGGGCGTGGAGGTGCTGGAGGGCGACGCCCGGCTGGTATCGCCCTGGTCCGTCGAGGTCACCGGCGCCGATGGCACCAGGCGGACCCTGACGGCGCGCTCCATCGTGCTGGCCACCGGCGCCGGACCTTTCGTGCCGCCGATCCCCGGCCTCCGGGAGACGGGCTTTTTGACCTCCGAGACCGTCTGGGACCTGCGCGAATGTCCGCGCCGTCTGGTGGTGCTCGGTGGCGGGCCGATCGGCTGCGAACTGAGCCAGACCTTCCAGCGCCTCGGTGCCCAGGTGACCCAGGTCGAGCGCGGCCAGCGGCTGTTGCCGCGCGAGGACCCGGAGTTCTCGCAGATGCTGATGCAGCGCTTTGCCGAGGAGGGGGTGGAGCTGCGGCTCGGTTGTGAGGCCCGCCGGGTAGAGGTCGGCGAGGACGGGAAGCGGGTGCTGGTCGAAGGACCGGACGGTGAGCAGTCGATCCCGTTCGACGAGATCCTGGTCTGCGTCGGGCGCGCGGCCCGGTTGCAGGGGATGGGCCTGGACACGCTGGGGATCCGCACCGATCGCACGATCGAGGTGAACGAGTACTTGCAGGCCACCTATCCGAACATCTACGCCTGCGGCGATGCCGCCGGGCCGTACCAGTTCACGCATGTCGCGGCGCACACCGCCTGGTTTGCGTCGGTGAACGCGCTGTTCGGCATGTTCCGGCGCTTCCGGGTGGATTACTCCGTGATCCCTTGGTCCACCTTCACGGATCCCGAGATTGCCCGGGTCGGTCTGAGTGAGGAGGAGGCGAAGGCGAAGGGGATCCGCTACGAGGTCACGACCTACGGCATCGATGACCTCGACCGCGCAATCGCCGACGGCGAGGCTCGGGGGCAGGTCAAGGTGCTGACGCCGCCCGGCAAGGACCGCATTCTCGGCGTGACCATCGCGGGGAATCACGCCGGCGACCTGATTGCCGAGTTCGTGCTGGCGATGAAGGCGGGGCTGGGGCTGAACCGGATCCTCGGCACGATCCACATCTACCCGACGATGGCCGAGGCCAACAAGTACGCGGCCGGCGAGTGGAAGAAGGCGCACAAGCCCGAACGGGTACTGCGCTGGCTGCAGCGCTTCCACGCCTGGCGCCTGGGATAGAAGGCGCTGGTGCGACCCCTGTGGGAGCGGCCTCTGGCCGCGATGCGGGGGG
>NZ_JAWLHP010000067.1:0-13396 GCF_041690275.1 Thioalkalivibrio sp. | reverse complement strand
TCCTGCAAACCGCTGCTTCAGCCGATAGCCGCGCCGGCGTCGGGCGGGAGGCTGTTCGCCGGAGCCGTGTTAGCGCGCGGGTCTGTCGGAGTCAGCGGTCCCACCCCGGTCCGAGGATGCGAGGGTATGCGTCTCCTCGTTGTAGCGCCCCTGCAGCTCGTCCACCCGGGTGTTCTCCCACAGCGGCACCCCGACGAAATGTCCGGCCCGCCCGATGGCATGCGCCGCCACCGGTGCGGTCAGGATCAGGAAGGCGATTACCGCCACCGCCTTCGCGATCACCGGTTCCGTTCCGAAGTGCAGCGCGACGGCCACCATCGTCAGACCCGCACCGAGGACACCGGCCTTGGTGGTGGCATGCATGCGGGTGAGCAGGTCGGGCATGCGCAGCACGCCCAGCGCGGCGATGAGCATGAAGATCGATCCGGCGAGCAGCAGAAAGGCCGTGAGCCATTCAATGATCAACGCGGTGTCCTCCCTTCTCCAGATAGCGCGCAAAACCCACGGCCGCGAGGAAGGCGGTGAGCGCCAGCACCATCGCGACATCCAGGAAGGGCGCTCGGCCGCTCGCGACCACCGACACCGCGATGAACCCCACCGTCAGGGAGGCGAGCAGTTCCAGCGCCACCACGCGATCCGGCAAAGACGGCCCGAGAACCAGGCGGACGAAGCCGAGCAGCAGTGCCAGGCTGAGCAGCCCGTAGGAAACGAAGATCGCGAATTGCAGAACCATGTCCGAACCTCAGCGCAGCACTTCGAGAATGCGGGCCTCGAAGGACTTGATGCCGCGGATCACCTCGTCCCGATTGCCCATGTACATCACGTGAATGTACAGAACCTTGCGGTCGGTGGATACGTCCAGGCTCAGCGTCCCGGGCGTCAGCGAAATCAGGTTGGCCACGATGGTGATCTCCCCGTCGGTGCGGGCCTCAAGCGGCATCGCGATCACGCCGGGACACATGTGATGCGTGGGCGTGAGCACGTCATAGGCCACCTTCAGATTCGACACCAGCAGTTCCCAGAAGAAATAGCCGATGAAACCGATGAACCGCGGGACCTTGCCGATGTACTTGGCGAATTCCGGACGGTCGCGCAGCGCCAGGCCAAGGATCAGGTAGCCGAGCACGAAGCCGACCACCAGATTGGCCCCGGTGAACGCGCCGGTCAGCACGACCCAGATCAGCATCAGCGCGACATTCCAGACCAGCGCGATCATCGGGGACCCCCCCCGAGCACGGCCTCGATGTAGCCCGAGGTGTCGAGCAGCTGCCCGGCGGACTTCTCCGCCATCTCGAAGATCGGCTGACCGTACAGACCGATCATCACGGTCATCAGCGCCAGCCCCACGATCGGGATCCACATCCAGACCAGCGACCCCTGCGCGACCTGCGGGCCGGCGCCGCCGGCCGGCTGCGCCTTCCAGAAGACCTCGTTCCAGATCTTCACCATCGAATACAGCGTCAGCAGGCCGACGATCAGTGCGACCGCGACGGCCAGCCAGGCCTCCACCTCGATCCCGGCCCGGATGATGATGAACTTCGCGAAGAAGCCGGAGAGCGGCGGCAGGCCGGCGAGCGACAGGGCCGGCACCATGAACAGCACGGCCAGCATCGGATGCGAACGGTAGAGGCCGCCGAGCTCCCTAAGCTCATGCGAACCCTTTAGTTGATACGTCAAGCCACTGATCAGAAACAGGTTCGCCTTCACGATGATATGATGCATGATGTAGAAGACACCGCCGACGATGGCCAGCGGCGTGAACAGGGCCAGCCCCAGGATCATGTACCCGATCTGGCTCACGATGTGGAAGGAGAGGATGCGCCGGAACTCGTACTGCGCGGCGGCTCCCAGCACGCCGGTCAGCATGGTGAGCATCGCCACCCAGAGCAGGATCTCGTGCGTGTGCCCCACCTCCTGATTGAAGATCAGGGTGAACACCCGGAACAGCGAGTACACCCCCACCTTCGTCAGGAGACCCGCGAACAGCGCCGAGACCGCGACCTTCGGCGTGTGATACGAGGCGGGCAGCCAGAAGAAGAACGGGAAGGCGGCCGCCTTGATGCCGAAGGCGACCATGAACAGCATCGCGATCACGGTCACCAGCCCGGTATCCTCGACCTCGCCGAGCTTCACCGCGAGATCGGCCATGTTCAGCGTTCCGGTGAGGCCGTAGAGCAGGCCGATCGCGGTCAGGAACAGCGCCGAGGACAGCAGGTTCAGGGTCACGTACTTGATCGCGCCCTCCATCTGCGCGCGCTCGCCACCCAGGATCAGCAGCGCAAACGAGGCGACCAGCATCACCTCGAACCACACGTACAGGTTGAAGATGTCGCCGGTCAGGAAGGCGCCGTTGACGCCGGCCAGCAACAGGTGGAAGAGCGGGTAGTAGCCAAAGCGCTCGTGCCGGATCCCGATCCCCGCGAGCGAGTACAGCGCGGTGGCAAGACCGATGATCCCGGTGAGCACGACCATGATCGCGGCCAGCATGTCGGAGACCAGCACGATCCCGAAGGGCGCGGGCCAGGCACCCATCTCCATCACCAGGTGCCCATGTTCCCAGGTGTCGAGCAGCAGCTGCACCGAGAGCAGCAGCAGCAGCGCCGAGCCGGCCACACCCAGGAAGCGCTGCGTCGCGTGTGACCGCCAGAACGCCAGCGACAGCGCACCGAGCAGCAGCGGCAGGACGACCGGCAGGCCGACAATCAGGCTCGGCGCCAGCGTCATGTATCGGTGTCCTTCATCTTGTCCATGTCATCCGCGCCCACCACCTCGTAGGCGCGGTGGATCAGCACCACCGCGAAGGCGAGCACGCCGAAACCGATCACGATCGCGGTGAGGATCAGCGCCTGCGCGAGGGGGTCGGCGCTGGGGCCGGGTGGCAGCACGTCGCCGACGTTGATCAGCGGCGGGGCGCCGCGGGTCAGACCGGCCGCGGTAAAGATCAGCAGGTTCGCCGCATTGGAGAGCAGCACCAGGCCGATCACGAGCTTCACGATCGAGCGGCGCAGCATCATGTAGATCGCGGCCGCGTACAGCCCGCCGATCACGAAGGCCATCGCGATCTCCATCTCAGTCCTCCGCCTCGGCCAGCGTCAGCATGATCGTCAGCACCGCCCCGATCACCACGAGGTAGACCCCGACATCGAAGAGCAGAACCGTACTGAGCTTTATCTTGCCGATGCCCGGCATGGCCAGCTCCCACCACTGCGCGGTGAAGAAGGCCTGCCCGCGGAAGATTCCCGGCACGCCGCTGAGCACCGCGAGGGTCATCCCGCCGCCGAGCAGGCTCCGCGGGTCGATCCCCAGCACCCGGCGGGCCGCGGCGATGTCCATCGAGAACAGATACAGGACGATCGCCGCCCCGGCGACCAGCCCGGCGATGAAACCCCCGCCGGGCTCGTTGTGACCGCGGAACAGCAGGAACAGAGAGAAGAGCAGCAGCAGCGGCAGCAGGAAATGCCCGGCGGTGCGCAGGATCAGCGAGTGCATGTTCATTTGCGGTCCTCGGCCCGGAAGCGGATCATCGCGTACACCCCGACCGCGGCGAGCGCCAGCACGAAGATCTCGCCGAGGGTGTCCAGCGCCCGGAAATCCACCAGGATCACGTTCACCACGTTCCGGCCGTGACCGGACGGGACCGCCTCCTCGATGAAGTACCGCGCGATCGAGGGGATCTCCTGGGCGTTGTGGGTGCTGAGCAGCAGCAGCATGACCATGCCGCCCCCGGCCAGCGCCACCAGGGCGTCCCTGAACTTGATCAGCCGCGGCGACAGCCCGAGGAATCCGGGCAGGCGGAACAGCACCAGCACCAGCAGGATCACGGTCAGGGTCTCCACCAGGATCTGGGTGATGCCGACGTCCGCCGCGCTGAACATCACGTAGGTCAACGCCACCGTGAAGCCGAAGGACCCGAGCGCGGCCACGGCTCCGAGGCGCGACCGGCTCAACACCGCGAACAGCGCCGACGCCCCCATCACGGCGACGATGACCAGCTCATAGAAGCGCAGGTCCTGCAGCCGGAGCGGTCCCGCCGACACATCGTAGATCTGCGCGGTCACCCCGACCATGGCGGCGGTGGCCAGCACGATGAACATGATGTAGTAGCGCAGATAGCCACTCTGCAGCAGCCGCGTCTGCCAGTCGGAAATGCGGACGATGCCATCCATCATGCGCTCGTAGCCGCGCTCCGGCCCGAACCGCGCCGCGATGTCCACCCAGGCCAGCAGCGCCCGCACGCGGTCCCAGCGGCTGTAGAGCAGCAGACCGGCCACCAGCGCCAGCGCGCTGATCGCCAGCGGCCAGTTCAGCCCGTGCCACAGCGACAGGTAGGCGTCCACCGGCACCCCCCCGTTCACCGCCCGCGCAGCCGCCGCGAGAATGCCCACATCCGCCAGGCCCGGCCCCAGCCCGAAGACGAGGCCGAGGCTGGCCATCACCATCGGACCGGCGATCAGCGCGGGCGGCGCCTCGTGCGGACTCTTCGGCGTCTCGACCCGCGGACCGAACCAGGGCCGAATGCCGACGATCGCCGCCACCGCGACACCAAGGATGGCGGAGACGCTCGCGAGCAGGGTCAGCACCGGAACCAGGCCCGGCGCTTCGAGCACCGATTCCAGCATCCCCTCCTTGGCCACGAAGCCCAGCATGGGCACCACGCCGGCGAGGGAGAGCGCGGCCAGCATCGCGACGGTCGACGTGATCGGCAGCGCCCCGCGCAGCCCCCCGGTCTGCAGGAAATCCTTCGCCCCCGCCTCGTGATCGAGGATCCCCGCGATCAGGAACAGCGCCCCCTTGTACAGCGAGTGCGCGAGCAGGAAGGTCATTGCCGCGAGCAGCGCGGTCTCGGTGCCGATCCCGATCAGCATGGTCAGCGTGCCCAGCGCCATCACGGTGGAATACGCGAGCACGCTCTTGATGCCCGTGCTGCGGAAGGAAAGAAACACCCCGAGGAACATCGTCACCGCCCCGACCAGCGCGAGCACCGTGAACCAGACCTCGGTGCCGCCGAGCGCGGGATTCAGCCGGGCCAGCAGGTACACACCGGCCTTCACCATGGTCGCGGAGTGCAGATAGGCCGAGACCGGCGTCGGCGCCGCCATCGCGTTCGGCAGCCAGAAATGGAACGGGACCTGCGCCGACTTGGTGAAGGCGCCGAGCAGGATCAGGATCAGCATCGGCAGGTACCATGCGTGCTCGCGCACCGCATCGCCGGAGTTCAGGATCTCCGAAAGCTCGTAGCTGCCCCCGGCGGTGGCCAGCATCACGATGCCCGCGAGCAGCGCCAGCCCGCCACCCACGGTGACGATCAGACCCTGCAGCGCCGCCTTGCGGGCCTTCAGGTCCTCATGGTTGTACCCGATCAGCAGATAGGAGGTGACGCTGGTCAGCTCCCAGAAGACGAACATCGCGATCAGGTTGTCGGCGAGCACCAGGCCCAGCATGGAGCCCATGAACGAGAGCATGACCACATAGAAGCGGCCGAGGTCGCGCTCGCCCTCCAGATATCTCCCGGCGTAGCTGATGATGAAGAAGCCGATCCCCGAGATCAGCAGCGCGAACAGCAGGGACAGACCGTCCACCAGGAAGGAGAGCTGGATATCCAGCCCCGGCATCCAGGGGGTGACGATCACCACCGTCTCGCCGGCGTTGATCGCCGGCAGGAAGCTCGCGAAATAGACGAACAGTGCGGCCGGAAGCAGCGCCAGGACCCAACCGCTGTGACGGCCCGCCAACCGATGGACCCACGGCGAAAAGGCCGCGAGCACGAAGGTCGATAGAATCGCGTAGAGCATCCGTCGCGTCTTCCCTGGTCATGGCATCGCCCGAAGCGGGCGATGGGCGGACGGCCGCGGCGTCTGAGCGTGCCTGGACGAAAAACGGCTGCCGGACGGCCGGGGCGAAATTAGCGGGATGCCTCCCGGCGCGCAAGTACCCCCGCTTCCGGACGGCTGCCCCGATTCACCATTCGCTGCTGCGCCGACGGCGCGGCAGGCGGGTCAGCAGGATGCCGAGAATCAGCGAACCCACGGTCACCAGCGCGCCGGTCATGAACCACTTGCGCTGACTGTCCGCGCGCATCACCTCAACCTGGCGACGGTAGTCCTCGGCAGCGTTCTGCGCCTCCAGCAGGGAGGAACGCAGCTGCGCGTTCTGCGCCCGGATCTCCTGCGGCCTGGCCGCGACCTCGCGCAGGTCCTCGAGCTCCGACTCGAGATCGGTGACCTGCCGCTGCAGATTCTCCCGCTCGCTCTCCAGCGCGCGGCGGGTGTCCAGCAGTTCGGCAATGCGGCCCGCCTGGTCGTCGGAGCCGGAGCGGATCTCGTCGAGTTCGGCCTGCACGGCGGCCAGCCGCTCCCGGGAGTGCGGCTCCGCCTGCAGGTAGCGGGTCAGGATCCAGGCCTCGGTGCCATTGCCGAAGCGCACCAGCGAATGCCCGTCCGCGTCCTGCTCCAGGACGGTGACACGCTCGCCGCTGCGGGCATTGCGCACGATCCGGTGCTGCAGGGTCTTGCCGCTGCGCGCCCCGACCTCGAGGTCTTCGCTGATGTACCGGGTCACGTTCTGCGCGCCCGCCTGGGCGGCGAACACCAGCAGCAGACCTGCGAACAGAGCGACGACCACGAATCTCACACCCATACTGCCGTTCTCCCAGCTTGCGCACCCGCCCGGCCGACTGACCGGGTCAACAGAAAGACTGATCAAGGCAAGACGTCGCCGCGCACGAGGGGCGCCAACCCCTGCCGGCGGGACAAATCCAGGTCTCGTGGATCGCCACGCACGGCCCGCTGCGCTCCCGACCACGGACTGCGCGACTCGCGGTGACGGCCTGAACCAGCATGTGCGGGCAAGTTTACCAGCCCTCGCGCCGAAACGGTGCCCCTAAACGCTCTCTCCCTGCCGGCGCCAGCGGCGCACGGCCTCGGGCACGAAGATCACCACGTCGAACAGCGCAGGGAGCCACCGCCGCAGGTTGGTCGCGACCCTCGCGAGCCACTGCAGCAGCCCCGCCAGCACGGCGAGCAGGAACCAGGCGATGCCGCCGACCAGGACGCGGGACGTGGCCAGCAGGCCCAGCAGCCACAGCGGCGCGAGCGCCACCGCCAGCGGCAGGACCGCCCCCAGCAGGCCGCCCAGCAGCTGGGCCACCCAGTCGATCTCCGGCAACGGCGGCACGGCGGCGTCGTCGGCCAGCACCCCGAGCAGATCCGCCCGATAGATGAACCAGTCGCGCAGGTAGCCGTTCAGCGCGGACACGATGACCACCGCGACGAGCATCGCCCCGGCGACGGCGGCGAGCACGCCGCGCGAAACGGGGCCCAGTCGGGCCAGTGGCGTGATGCCGGTGCCGCCGATCGCGCGGGTCTCGACCAGGACCCACCCCGCGACGGCCGACGCGCCCAGCAAGGTCCAGATCGCCAGCAGCGGCACCGGCGCATCGCCGGCCGCCGGGAACAGCAGCCCGAACGGCTGCGCAAAGATCTCCTGATACAGGTAGACCGCCAGTCCCGCGAGGGCGAGCCCCGCCGCATTCAGCAGCCACTGCCCTCCCGAGTGCGCGTACACCGGCATGCGCAGCGACCGCTGCGTGCGGTTCTGCTCGAAGCGCTTCAGCCGGGTGTCCAGCGAGTCGGCCTGCCCGTGCAATGCCGCGAATCGATCCTGCAATGCCGCGAGCCGGGCCACCAGCTCCTGCAGCGGTTGCTGGAGCCGGCGCCGCGCCGCCAGCAGGGAACCCGCCTGCTGACGGTGCTCCTCCAGGGCCATCCGGGCGATGCGCAGCACGGTCTCCTGCATGTCGCGCGCCAGCCGCTGGCCCTGTGGCTGGTCGCCCGCGGGCATGCGGGCCAGCGTCTCCACCCGGTGGACCCAGGCCGGTTCCCCGGTCAGCCCGGCCTCTTCCCGGGCGTACACGCGCTGCAGGTCCCGCAGCACCGCATGCGTCTGCTGGCGCAGGGCCGGCAGCTGCTGCAGGTCCTGACCGATCAGGTCCGCGTAGTTGCGCTCGAGCGCATCGACCGCGTCGGCGAGGCGCTCCGATTCCAGGCGGACCAGGTGCAGACTCTGCCAGCGGCCGACGGCGTCCCTGAGATGCATCGTCTGCGTGCGCAATCCGCAGATGACCCGCGCGAGCAGTGTCGCGGTCGCGACCAGGAAGCGGCGCAACGGATGCCGCGCGAGGTCGAGCAGCACGATCGCGGCAATGATCGCACCGGCCCAGATCAGGATCGTCAGGTTCACCTCGGCCTTCCCCCTTGCGGACGTGATCCGGAAGTATCGCCGATCGGCTCATCGAGGTCAGCCGGTTGGCGGCGGCCGATGCGCCCCGCCAGGGGGGGGCACTGGGCAAGGCCATCCCGGCCTTCCAGGTGCTCACGGCCCGGCCCATGCGATCGGCGGCTGCTCCCGGAAATGCCGGTGAATCCGCGTTTCCCCGGCCCGCGCCCGGCCGTAGGCCGCTGGCGCGCGCACGGGGCCGTTGCTTTTGCCGGCCTGTTTCGGTCCAATACCCGGCTTTCGCCGGAATCGCCTGATGCCTAAAGACCAATACGACCGCGACGAGCTGCTGGCCTGCGGCTACGGGAACATGTTCGGCCCGGGCAACGCCCAGCTGCCGGTCCCCAACATGCTGATGATGGACCGGGTGCTGAGGATCAACAGCGACGGGGGCCGCTTCGGCAAGGGCGAGATGGTCGCCGAACTCGACATCCACCCGGACCTCTGGTTCTTCGCCTGCCACTTCCCCGGCGACCCGGTGATGCCCGGCTGCCTCGGGCTGGACGCGATGTGGCAGCTGGTCGGCTTCTACCTGGCCTGGCTCGGCAATCCGGGCCGCGGACGGGCACTCGGCGTCGGCGAAGTGAAGTTCACGGGCCAGGTGTTACCCACTGCGAAGAAGGTCACGTATCACGTTGAAATAAAACGCGTGATCACCCGAAAACTGGTGCTCGGCATCGCCGACGGCTCAGTGCGCGTCGACGACCGCGAGATCTACGTCGCGAAGGACCTGCGCGTAGGCCTGTTCACCTCGACCGAAAATTTCTGACGCCCCGTAGGAGCGCCCCGTAGGAACGCCCCGTAGGAGCGGCTTCCAGCCGCGATCCCCCAGCCGACGCCCACATCGCGGCCAGAGGCCGCTCCCACAACACCCCCAACCCCACACCCCCAACCCCGACCAAACCCACCGCCCTTCACGTCTTCGGCAACGTCACCCCGCTCTGCCCCTGGTACTTGCCGCCCCGGTCCCGGTACGACGTCTCGCAGACCTCGTCCGACTCCAGGAACAGCATCTGCGCCACGCCCTCGTTCGCGTAGATCTTCGCCGGCAGCGGCGTGGTGTTCGAGAACTCCAGCGTCACGTGCCCCTCCCACTCCGGCTCCAGCGGCGTTACATTCACGATGATGCCGCAACGGGCATAGGTCGATTTACCCAGGCAAATGGTCAGCACGTTGCGCGGGATGCGGAAGTACTCGACCGTGCGCGCAAGCGCGAAGGAATTCGGCGGGATGATGCAGACGTCCGACTTCACATCCACGAAGCTGCGCTCGTCGAAGGCCTTGGGATCGACGATCGAGCTGTTGATGTTGGTGAAGATCTTGAATTCGTCGGCGCAGCGCACGTCGTAGCCGTAGCTGGAGGTGCCGTAGGACACGATGCGGTGATCGCCCCGGAAGCGCACCTGCCCGGGCTCGAACGGCTCGATCATGCCGGTGGATTCGGCCATGCGCCGAATCCACCGGTCCGACTTGATCGACATGGCGTCAGACGTTCTTGATCACGATGTTCGGGAACTTGCCGCTGTAGTCCTTGCTCTGCTCCGCCAGCTTCGCGCCCGTCCGGCGGGCGATCTCGCGGTAGATCTGGGCCACCCGTCCCTCGGGCTCGCGCACCACGGTGGGCTCGCCGCCGTCCGCCTGCTCCCGGATGCGGATGTCCAGCGGCAGCGCGCCGAGCAGGTCGACGCCGTATTCCTCGGCCATCCGCTCGCCACCGCCCTCGCCGAAGATGTACTCCTCGTGGCCGCAGTTGGAGCAGATGTGGATGCTCATGTTCTCGACGATGCCGAGCACCGGCACATCGACCTTCTCGAACATCTTCAGGCCCTTGCGGGCATCAAGCAGCGCGATGTCCTGCGGCGTGGTGACGATCACCGCGCCGCTGACCGGGATCTTCTGCGACAGCGTCAGCTGAATGTCCCCGGTGCCCGGCGGCAGGTCGATGATCAGGTAGTCGAGATCCTCCCAGTTCGTCTCGCGCAGCAGCTGCTCGAGGGCCTGGGTCACCATCGGTCCGCGCCAGATCATCGGCGTGTCTTCCTCGATCAGGAAGCCGATGGACATCGCCTGCACGCCGTGGTTGCGCAGCGGCTCCATGCTCTTGCCATCCTTGGACTGCGGCTTGTCCGTGATGCCCAGCATGCGCGGCTGGCTGGGTCCGTAGATGTCCGCGTCCAGCACGCCGACCTCGGCGCCCTCGGCCGCCAGCGCCAGCGCGAGGTTGACCGCGGTGGTCGACTTGCCCACACCGCCCTTGCCGGAGGCCACCGCGATGATGTTCTTGATCCCCGGCATCGGCTTCAGGCTCTTCTGGACCGCATGGGAGGCGACCTTGCTGGACAGGGTGATCTCGGCCTCCTCGAGCCCGCGCACGGTCCCGAGCGCCTTCTCCACCTCGCCGCGCAGCTCGTCGAAATAGCCGGTGGCCGCATAGCCGAGCTCGATGGCGACCGTCGCCCGTCCGCCGTCGATCTGGATGTCCTTCACGGCCTCCGCCGCCACCAGATCCTTTTCCAGGTACTTGTCCTGCACCGTTTTCAGGGCGGTTTCGATCTGCAGACGCGATAGCTCAGACATGGTTGACGGCTTCCCTGTAGTTGTGTAGTGCGCGCATGGTACTCGCCGCCAACCCCGCCGCCAAATCACGCACATGCGACCACAAAATACCCCCGGTAGACCCCCACGCCCAATCGCGGCCACAGCCCCCTCCCACCACCCCCCCCACCTCGTAGGAGCGGCTTCGTAGGAGCGGCTTCCCAGCCGCGATCCCCAAACCCCACCCCGAATCGCGGCCACAGGCCGCTCCCACGACCCCCACCACCTCGTAGGAGCGGCTTCCCAGCCGCGATCCCCAAACCCGACCCCGACATCCCGGCCACAGTCCCCTCCCACCACCCACCTCGACAAGCCCCACCCCAGCCCCGACAATGTCCGCCTGCGCCACCGCGTCGATCGACCGCCACCGGAACCATCCCCCCGATGACCGAAATCCCCCGCCAGATCCTGATCACCAGCGCCCTGCCCTACGCCAACGGCCCGATCCACCTCGGGCACCTGGTCGAGTACATCCAGACCGACATCTGGGCGCGCTTCCAGCGCGCGCGCGGGCACAACGCCATCTACGTCTGTGCGGACGACGCCCACGGCACGCCGATCATGCTGAAGGCTCGCGCCGAGGGCATCACGCCGGAAGAACTGATCGCGCGCGTGCGCACCGAACACGAGGCCGACTTCGCGGACTTCCTGGTCGGCTTCGATCACTACCACAGCACCCACTCCGAGGAGAACCGCGCATGCGCGACGCGGATCTACACCTCGCTGAAGGCCGGCGGCCACATCGCGGTGCGCACCATCGAGCAGGCCTACGACCCCGAGGCCGGGATGTTCCTGCCCGACCGCTTCATCAAGGGCGCCTGCCCGAAGTGCGGCGCGGCCGATCAGTACGGCGACTCCTGCGAGGTCTGTGGCGCGACCTACAGCCCCATCGACCTCGTCGACCCGGTCTCCGCGATCAGCGGCGCGCGGCCGGTGGCCCGTGAGTCGGAACACTACTTCTTCCAGCTCGCCGACTTCGAACCCTTCCTGCGCGAGTGGACCGGCTCCGGCCGGCTGCAGAACGCGATCCGCAACAAGCTGAACGAGTGGTTCGAGGCCGGGCTCGCGGACTGGGACATCTCCCGCGACGCGCCCTACTTCGGCTTCCAGATCCCCGATGCGCCCGGCAAGTTCTTCTACGTCTGGCTGGATGCCCCGATCGGCTACATGGCGAGCTTCATGGCCCATGCCGAGCAGCACGGACTCGACTTCGACGCCTGGTGGGGCGCCGGCTCCGAGACCGAGATGTACCACTTCATCGGCAAGGACATCGCCTACTTCCACACCCTGTTCTGGCCGGCGATGCTGCACGGCGCGGGCTTCCGCACGCCGACCGCGGTCTTCTGCCACGGCTTCCTGACCGTGAACGGCCAGAAGATGTCGAAGTCGCGCGGCACCTTCATCCGCGCCCGCGACTACCTCGATCACCTGAATCCCGAGGCGCTGCGCTACTACTTCGCGGCCAAGCTCGGCTCGGGCGTGGACGACATCGACCTCAGCCTCGACGACTTCGTGCAGCGCGTGAACTCGGACCTGGTCGGCAAGCTGGTCAACATCGCCAGCCGCTGCGCCGGCTTCCTCACCAAGCGCTTCGAGGGTGCCCTCGCCGACACCCTGCCGCGGCCCGACCTGCACCGGCAGTTCGTCGATGCCGGCGACGTGATCGCGGAGCACTACGAGGGCCGCGAATACAGCCAGGCGGTGCGGCACGTGATGGCGCTGGCCGACCAGGCCAACCAGTACATCGACGAGGCCCGGCCCTGGGTGCTGATCAAGGACCCCGAACGCGGGGCCGAGGTGCAGGGCATCTGCAGCCAGGGGCTCGACCTGTTCCGCATCCTGGTGATCTACCTCGCCCCGGTGCTCCCGCGGCTCGCGGAACGCGCCGGGAGCTTCCTGAACCGTGCGGATCTGAGCTGGGCCGCGCGCGAAGAGCCCCTGACGGGCGGCACCATCCGGCCCTACGAGGCCCTGATGACCCGCATCGAGCCGGCCGCGGTCGAGGCCCTGCTCGAGGCCTCCAAGGCGAGCCTGGCGCCCACGAAGGCGGCGGCGGAAACCGGAACACCGGCCGCGGGCGCCCCCGGCGGCAAGGCGCCGGCGCCCTCGGCGGAAGGTGCCGGCGCAACCCCGACGGCCGCCGCGCTGGAGCCCATCGCCGAGACCATCGACTACGACACCTTCGCCAAGGTCGACCTGCGCGTGGCGCGCATCGTCACGGCGGAACACGTGGAGGGCGCCGACCGGCTGCTGCGCCTGGCCCTCGACCTGGGCGGCGAGCAGCGCCAGGTCTTCGCCGGCATCCGCTCCGCCTACCGCCCCGAGGACCTCGCCGGACGCCTGACGGTGATGGTCGCGAACCTCGCACCCCGCAAGATGCGCTTCGGCGTCTCCGAGGGCATGGTCCTCGCAGCCGGCCCCGGCGGCGGGGACATCTTCCTCCTCACCCCCGACGAAGGCGCCCAGCCCGGCATGCGGGTGAAATGACACACCCGCGCGCAGGAGCGCCCCGCAGGAGCGGCCCGTA
>NZ_JAWLHP010000066.1:0-13953 GCF_041690275.1 Thioalkalivibrio sp. | reverse complement strand
GGCCATCGCGGCCAGAGGCCGCTCCTACGGGTCCTGCCGGGTCAGTTGAGTGCGGCAAGATCCTCGGCCAGAGAATCGCGCGTGGGCTGCGGCACCGGGTCAACGCGATGCGTGTAGTGGTCGTGATCCACGCCAACCGCAACGGCCGCCCCGCCCTTCACAGCGGCCGCCATGTCGCCGGTCAGTTCGAAGCGCAGGAAGTGGACCGCCGAGGTCTTTTCCTCGGTGTCGCGCTCCAGATCCTCGTCCGCGATCGCGTAGACCCTGTCGTGACCCTCCACCTGGACATAGGTCCGCTTCTCGATGCCGATCAGCTGGCCCAGCGCCACCTTGCGTTCGTCGATCTCCGGGAACTCGACCATCATCGTCGCCTTCCAGTTGCTCCCGTCCGGGATCAGCGGGTTGTAGGCGTCCAGCTCTTCCTGGATGCCGGCGGCGTCGAAGATCTTCTCGGCCCGCAGCATTTCCTGGATCTGGTATTGCATCGTCTTGCGATCCTCGAAGTGCAGGGTCACGTTGGGACCGACGGGCAACACGCGATTCCTCTTGTGCTGCATCACCTCGGCCCGGAACCCGGGACGCACTTCCGAATACTTCTCGAGGGAGAAAAGGTCTTCTCTGCTGAGCTTGCTCACATTCACCTCCACTGTCCGTTCGTGCCGGTGGCGACCGGTAATACGTCAATGATCATGATGGCCCATGTCGGTGTAGTCCTTGTCCGAAAACAGATTGTCCCTGAGCTCATGGTCGAACACCTTGTTCCGGCGGCGGATCCACTCCAGGACCATGGAGGCGTGCTCGATCTCTTCGTCGCGGTTGTGCGCGAGGATCGCCTTCAGCTCGGGGTCCTTGCAGGCGTCCACCCGCTGCTGGTACCAGTCGACGGCCTCGAGTTCCTCCATCAGCGACACGATGGCCCGGTGCAGTTCCCGACTCTCGTCGCTGAGTTCCTCGACAGGCTCGTGATATCCAACGCTCGACATGTTCTTCTCTCCCCTCGTTCGATGCTGCCCTGCATTCAGAGCCCGTAGGCCTTGCGCAGAAGGGTCAACGGGTGTTCGGGCTCGCGCCCGTCCTTCAGTCCATTCTCGATCATGTGACCCGCCATCGGGCAGTCACTGGAGAAATGGTCGGCACTCGCCTTCTGGACCCGGCTGACCACGGGCCGGCAGATCTTTGCCGCCGTCTCGTAGTATTCGCTCTTCACGCCGTAGGTCCCATCGTGTCCGGAACAGCGCTCGACGACCTCGATCTCGGTGTCCGGCACGAGTTTCAGCAGATCGCGGGTCTTCAGGCCCATGTTCTGCACGCGCAGGTGACAGGCGGCGTGGTAGGCGATCTTGCCCAGCGGCTTCGGGAACTCCGTCTTCAGCTTGCCGCCGCCGTGACGCGCCATCAGGTATTCGAAGGGATCGAAGATCCGCATCTTCACCGCCTGCACGTCGGGATCGTCCGGGAACATCAGCGGCAGTTCCTGCTTGAACATCAGCACGCAGGAGGGAACCGGACCGACGATGTCGTAGCCCTGGTCGATCATGCGCTTCATCTGGACCACGTTCGCATCCTTCGCGGCCGCGACCGCCTCGAGGTCGCCGAGCTCCAGCTTCGGCATGCCGCAGCACTGTTCCTTCTCGACCAGCGTCACCTCGATGCCGTTGTGGTTGAAGACCTTCACCAGGTCCTCGACGATGTGCGGTTCGTTGAAGTTGCCGTAACAGGTGGCGAACAGCGCCACCCGCCCGGTGGTTCCGTTCACGGCCTCGGGGGCCGTCACCGCGGCCGCGGCCTTGCCGGCACGTTTGCGCCCTTTTCGGCTGTGATACTTCGGCAGCGTCGCCTCCGGATGCACGCCGAGGGTCTTGTCGAGCAGCTTGCGGGCCGGCCCCGTCTGGTTCACCGCGTTGACCGTCTGGGCCACCACCGGAATCCCGGCGAGGGACCCGATCAGGTCCGTGCTGGACATGAGCTTGTGCGTGGCCTTCGCTCCCTCCTTCTTGAAACGCGCGGCCTTCGCGCGCAGCATCAGGTGCGGGAAGTCCACGTTCCACTCGTGCGGCGGCACGTAGGGACACTTGGTCATGTAGCAGAGATCGCAGAGATAGCAGTGGTCGACCACCTTCCAGTAGTCGGCCTTCTTCACCCCGTCCACCTCCAGCGTCTCCGACTCGTCGACCAGATCGAACAGCGTCGGAAAGGCGTTGCACAGGCTCACGCAACGGCGGCAGCCGTGGCAGATGTCGAAGACCCGCTCCATCTCGCCGAACAGCGAGTCTTCGTCATAGAAATCCGGGTTCTTCCAATCCAGCGGGTGGCGGGTGGGTGCTTCCAGGTTGCCTTCACGGGTGGACTGCGTAGGGGCGGACATGAATCTCTCCGGTTGTGCCTTTAATCCGTCAACGGCAGGGAACGGGGCCGGCCATCCGGCCCCGTCCGGTCAGGTTCCCCCGGCCCGATCAGGCGTCGAGGTTGTCGAGTGCCTTCTGGAAACGGTTGGCGTGGGAACGCTCGGCCTTGGCCAGGGTTTCGAACCAGTCGGCGATTTCGTCGAAGCCTTCGTCGCGGGCCGACTTCGCCATGCCCGGGTACATGTCGGTGTACTCGTGGGTCTCACCCGCAATCGCGGTCTTCAGGTTCGCCTCGGTCGCGCCGAAGGGCAGGCCGGTGGCCGGATCGCCGCTGGACTCCAGGTACTCCAGGTGGCCGTGAGCGTGACCGGTCTCACCTTCAGCGGTGGAACGGAACACGGTGGCGACGTCGTTGTAGCCCTCCACGTCCGCCTTGGAGGCGAAGTACAGGTAACGGCGGTTGGCCTGGGATTCGCCGGCGAAGGCTTCCTGAAGATTCTTCTCGGTCTTGGTGCCTTTCAGTTCCATGGTGTCACTCCTCTGTCACTGGGTTTTGCTGGGTCAGATCGCGGCCGGTGTCTGTCCGCCGCCATCACGGAATTTAGACTCTGTCTAAACCGTGTCGCAACTTTAGACTCAGTCTAAACCTTTGTCAACCTGAGGCGGTGCCCCTCCATGCGCGCCCAGGCTTTCCAGATGTTGCCGGATTCGGTACCTTCTCGAGTTCCGCCCAAGCCGCTGCCTCCCATGCCGAAAGCCTCCCCCAAGTCACCTGCCGCATTCGAGGCCGCGATGGAGGCCCTGGAGCAGCTCGTCGCGCGTATGGAGGCCGGCGACCTGCCGCTCGAGGAATCCCTTCGGGAGTACCAGCGGGGCATGGAACTGGTTCGATCCTGCCAGGAGGCCCTGGACGAGGCCCAGCGCCGTATTGACAGTCTGATCGAATCTCCGGACACCTCTTCGGTAAGTGCAGACCCGAATGACTCCACAAAAGTTCCGGAAAATCCCGGCCCGGACGACGTCCCCTTTTAAGCCGTCCCCTCACCGTGAATCAGCATATCGAAGCCTACCAGAAGCGCATCGAGGCGTTTCTTCAGGGACTGCTCGGTCCCTCGGCACCCGCGGCCCCCGACCTGCTGGAGGCCATGCGCTACTCGACGCTCGGCGGAGGCAAACGCCTGCGTCCGCTGCTGGCCTATGCCGCCGGGGAGGCGCTCGGGACGCCGGGCGGGGCACTCGATCGCATCGCGGCCTCCGTGGAGATGATTCATGTTTACTCGCTGATCCACGACGACCTGCCGGCGATGGATGACGATGACCTGCGCCGCGGCAAACCGACCTGCCACCGGGCCCATGGGGAAGCGCTGGCCATCCTCGCGGGCGACGCGCTGCAGGCCCTTGCCTTTGCGGTCCTCGTGGACGATGCCATCGGGCTGGGGCCCGAGGCACGGCTGCGTTTGACGCAGGAACTGGCCGATGCCTCGGGCGTGGATGGAATGGCGGGCGGGCAGGCGATGGACCTGGCCGCGCAGGGCAAGGACCTGAGCCTCGACGAACTGGAGACCATGCACCGGCTGAAGACCGGCGCATTGATTCGCGCCTCGGTGCTGATGCCGGCCCGGGCGAGCGCCGTCGACGCCGGGCTCACCGCGCGCCTCGGCGCGTACGCGGAGTGCATCGGGCTTGCCTTCCAGATCCGCGATGACGTGCTGGACGTCGAGGGTGACCCGACACTGATGGGGAAGGCCTGCGGTGCCGACACCCTGCTGAACAAGGCGACCTTTCCGGCGCTGCTCGGGCTGGAGCCCTCGCGCCAGCGCGCACGGGACCTGGTCGAACAGGGACTCGGATACCTGCAACCCCTTGGGCCGGAGGCCGATTTGCTTCGGTTCCTCGCCCGGTACATCGTAGACAGAATGCATTGAACGGGACCCGTTGATGGATCATAACCGTGACCGCGGCGATCGCGGCCCCGCAACTCCGGCACAGGGCGGCGCCGGCCGGCTGGCACCGGTGTCCCGGGATCGGCGGCAGTGAGCAGCACCCCGCTGCTGGACGGAATCCGCTCGCCCGAGGATCTCCGCGCCCGTTCGGTCGCCGAACTCGACGCGATCGCGCTGGAACTGCGGGAATTCCTGATCACCACGGTCGCCCAGACCGGGGGACACCTGGCGGCCAACCTGGGAACGATTGAACTCGCGCTGGCGCTGCACTACGTGTTCGATACACCGCGCGACCGCATCGTCTGGGACGTGGGGCACCAGGCCTACGCCCACAAGGTGCTGACCGGGCGCCGCGAGGCGATGGCGACCCTGCGCCAGTACGGCGGCATCGCCGGCTTTCCGAAACGCGACGAGAGCGAGTACGACACCTTCGGCGTCGGACACTCGAGCACGTCGATCAGCGCGGCCGCGGGCATGGCGATCGCCGCCGCCCGGTCCGGAAGCAGGAATCACCACGTCGCCGTGATCGGCGATGGCGCGATGACCGCCGGGATGGCCTTCGAGGCGATGAATCACGTCGGCGACCTCGACTGCAACCTGCTGGTCATCCTGAACGACAACGAGATGTCGATCTCCGAGAACGTCGGTGCAATGAGCCAGTACCTGACGCGCCTGCTCTCAGGGCGACTCTATTGCAGCGTGCGGGAGGGTTCCAAGCGGGTGCTGCGATTGGTGCCCCCGGTCAAGGCTCTCGCGCAGCGTGCCGAGGAACACGTGAAGGGCATGATCACCCCCGGCACATTGTTCGAGGAACTGGGTTTCCAGTACTTCGGCCCGATCGACGGACACGAAGTCGAAGGTCTGGTGACCATGCTGGACAACCTCCGGGACATCGAGGGCCCGCGCCTGCTGCACATCGTCACGCGCAAGGGGCACGGCTACGCACCGGCGGAGGACGATCCCTGCCGCTATCACGGGGTGAGCAAGTTCAGTCCGGAGGACGGGATCAGCCCGAGCGGCAAGGCGAAGGCGCCCACCTACACGGACGTCTTCGGCGCCTGGCTGTGCGACCAGGCGCGCGCCGACCGGCGCCTGATGGGGATCACGCCGGCCATGCGCGAGGGGTCCGGCCTGGTCCGCTTCTCCGAGGAGTTCCCCGAGCGCTATTTCGACGTCGGCATCGCCGAGCAGCATGCCGTCACGCTGGCGGCCGGCATGGCCTGCGAGGGCCTGCACCCGGTGGTCGCGATCTACTCGACCTTCCTGCAGCGCGCGATGGATCAGGTGATCCACGACGTGGCGCTGCAGAACCTCCCGGTGCTCTTCGCGATCGACCGCGCCGGCGTCGTCGGCCCGGACGGCCCGACGCACGCCGGTACCTTCGACATCGCCCTGCTGCGTCCCATCCCGAACCTGCTGCTGATGGCACCCGCGAACGCGACCGAGTGCCGCCAGATGCTGACCACCGGCTTTCGTCACGAGGGCCCGGCGGCGGTCCGTTATCCGCGCGGCGTGGGACCGGGAACGCTCAAGGGGGACGCCCTCGATGCCTTGCCGGTCGGCGAGGCGAAGGTCGAGCGCGAGGGGCGGGGCATTGCCCTGCTGAGCTTCGGTGCGCTGCTCGACGCGGCGCTGGAGGCCGGCGAGGCCCTGGACGCGACCGTGGTGAACATGCGCTTCATAAAGCCGCTGGACACCGGGTTGCTGCGCCGGCTCGCGCGCAGCCACGGGCGCTTCGTCACCGTCGAGGATCACGTGGTCGCGGGCGGCGCCGGCAGCGCGGTGCTGGAGTGGCTGGCGTCCGAGGGGCTGACGCTGCCCTGCCTGACCCTGGGTCTGCCCGACCGGTTCACGCGGCACGGAACCAGGGAGCGGATCCTCGCGGATCACGGCCTCGATTCGCGCGGGATCCTGGAGGCGATTCGCCGCGGAGAACAGCCGGTAACTTGCAGCAGCGACGACGGCAACGTAACGTTCCGGAGCTTTCGAACCGGCAGTCAGGAATAGGCATGGCCGCGACCTTCACGCTTCGGGTGCTGACCGACTTCGCCTCGGCGCACACGCTGCGCGGATACCCCGGGCAGTGCGCCAACCTTCACGGCCACAACTGGAAGGTCGAGGTGGAGGTCGAGGCCGCCGCACTCGACGAGATCGGCATGGCCGTTGATTTCAAGGTGGTGAAGAACCTTGCGCGCGAGATCGCGGGGAGGCTCGACCACCAGTACCTGAACGATCTCGAGCCGTTCACCCGGATCAACCCGACCGCGGAAAACATCGCGCAGTGGTTCTTCCGGGAGATGGCCCGGGAGATCAACCAACCGGGTCTGCGCGTGAGCGCGCTGACCCTGTGGGAAACGGAGCGCGCCTGCGTGCGCTACGCCGAGCCCCCAGAGGACGCAGCAGCATGAATTCCATTCCCCAGTTCCCATCGCTGATGGCCGATGTCCAGGGTTCGGCCGACCACCGGCGCATCGGCATCGACGAGGTCGGCATCCGTGCGCTCCGCCATCCGCTGCTGTTCCGCGACCGCGACGGCACCGCGCAGCCCACCGTCGCCACCTTCGACATGTTCGTGAGCCTGCCGCCCGACAAGAAGGGCGCGCACATGTCCCGCTTCGTCGCGATCCTGAACGAGCGGGTGCACGAACTGTCGATTGCCGGCTTCGGGGATCTGCTCCGGCACACCGCCGAGCGGCTCGAGGCCATGAATGCCTTCATCCGGGTGCGGCTGCCATTCTTCGTGAACAAGCACGCGCCGGTGTCCGGGGTTGCCAGCCTGCTCGACTACGATCTCGCGCTGGATGGCCGGATCGAAGACGGCAGGGTCAGCCTGATGGTCGAGGTGGTGGTGCCAGTGACCAGCCTGTGCCCCTGCTCCAAGGAGATCTCCGAGTACGGCGCCCACAACCAGCGCTCCCACGTGACCGTGCGTGCCTGGCTGGCGGACACCTCGCTGTGCGTCCGCGACCTGATCGACCGCGTCGAATCAGAGGCCTCCAGCGAGCTCTTCGGTCTGCTGAAGCGGCCCGACGAAAAGGTGGTCACGGAACGGGCCTACGACAACCCGAAGTTCGTGGAGGACATGGTGCGCGATGTCGCACGCAGCCTGTGCGGAGAGACCCGCATCCAGCGCTTCGAGGTCGCCTCGGAGAACTTCGAATCGATCCACAACCACTCCGCCTACGCGCTGGTGCGCGGGGCGCCCGGTGGCGAGTCCGGAGACTGAGGCGCGGTCCCGCACCGCCTTCCCGCTGTTCAGAGATTGCTGGACGCGTAGTCGGCGAGCCGGGAGCGCTCGCCGCGGGTCAGGGTGATGTGCCCGCCATGGGTCCAGCTGCGGAAACGGTCCACCACGTAGGTTAGACCGGAGGTGGTCTCGGTCAGGTACGGCGTGTCGATCTGCGCGATGTTGCCCAGCGCGATCACCTTCGAACCCGGACCGGCCCGGGTGATCAGGGTCTTCATCTGCTTGCTGGTGAGGTTCTGTGCCTCGTCCAGGATGATGTAGCGATTCAGGAAGGTTCGCCCGCGCATGAAATTCAGGGAGCGGATCTTGATCCGGCTGCGGACCACGTCGTTGGTCGCCGCGCGGCCCCAGTCGCCGGCACTGTCGGACTTGGTCAGCACCTCCAGATTGTCCATCAATGCCCCCATCCAGGGGGTCATCTTCTCTTCCTCGGTGCCGGGCAGGAAGCCGATGTCTTCGCCCACCGGGATCGTCACCCGGGTCATGATGATCTCCCGGTAGGTGTTGTCCTCCAGCGTCTGGGCGAGTCCGGCGGCCAGCGTCAGCAGGGTCTTGCCGGTACCTGCAGCGCCGACCAGCGACACGAAATCCACCTCCGGATCCATCAGCAGGTTCAGCGCGAAGTTCTGCTCGCGGTTGCGGGCGTTGATGCCCCAGACGGTGTGCCGGGGATGCAGGTAGTCGTCCACCAGCTCGATCACCGCGGTCTCCGCACGCTGGTCGATCTCGAGCACGATCGCCTGCACCGGATTGCCCTCGTCGCGGTACAGGAACTGGTTGGGCTGCCACTGCATCACCAGCGGGCCGGCCACGCGGTAGTAGGTGCGGCCGCTCTCCTGCCAGGACTCCATCTCCGTGCCGTGCGATTCCCAGAAATCCGCCGGCAATTCCGCCATCCCCGAGTACAGGAGGCTGACATCATCCAGTACCTGGTCATTGAAGTAGTCCTCGGCATGCAGCCCGAGCACCGCCGCCTTGATCCGCAGGTTGATGTCCTTGGAAACCAGGGTGATCTTCGCGTCCGGGAGCTCGCCCTGCAGGGCCAGCGTGGTGGCGAGAATATTGTTGTCGGAGGTGGATCCCGGAAGACTTTCCGGCAGATGAGCCACCATCGCCCGGGTCTGGAAGAACAGCCGCCCGCTGGCCTCGAGCGAGGACTCCGCCAGCGATCTTGTGCGCAGCGGGAGGCCCTGCGCGATCTCGGCGTGGGTCGCGTCCTGCGTCAGTTCGTCGATGAAACGGCTGACCTGGCGCACGTTGCGCGCGACCTCCGACAGGCCCTTCTTGGAACGGTCCAGTTCCTCGAGCACCACCATCGGCAGGAAGATGTCGTGCTCCTGGAACCGGAACAGGGCGGTCGGGTCGTGCATCAGCACGTTCGTGTCCAGCACCAGCAGCCGGTTGGCGCGCATTTCCTTCTTCACCATAACGGCCTTGCTCCCGTGTCCCGCCGCAGAAAGGATCCAGCGGGCCATGCGCAAGCTTCGCTATCGGATCGCGGCGGCCGACACGCCGGCGCCGCGCTGGGCAGGCCTGCAATCCGGTGGCCATTCCTGCATCTGCCCGCCCTGCTCCAGCGCATCCGGCCGTGCTCCATGGTTACCGGGCTTCCCGCAGGCCCCACTAGAGTTCCCGCACCGCTGCCAGCACCTCGGCGACGTGGCCCGGCACCTTGACCTTGCGCCACTCGCGCCGCAGCAACCCGTTCTCGTCGATCAGGAAGGTGGAACGCTCGATTCCCCGCACCTGCTTGCCATACATGTTCTTCATCCGGATCACGTCGAAGGCCTCGCACAGGGCCTCGTCGGCGTCACTGAGGAGGTCGAACGGCAGTCCCTCCTTGTCGCGGAACCGCTCGTGGCTGCGCACGCTATCGCGCGAGACGCCGACGATCGCGGTGTTCTCGGCCTCGAACGCCTCCTGCTGCGCGGCGAAGTCGCGGCTCTCGTTGGTACAGCCCGGGGTCGCATCCTTGGGGTAGAAGTACAGGACGAGGCGACGTCCGGAGAAGTCGCCGAGTCCGAGCGTCTGATCGCCGGTCGCAGGCAGGCGGATGTCGGTGGGAACCGGCTGGTCGATCGCAACAGGCATTGCCGCTACTCCTTCAGTGCAGGGGTGGATGGGCTGAATCACGGGACCAGGCCGTTCAGGCCTTGATCGGATCCAGCACGCCGTCGAGGTTGAGTTCGTCGCAGAAATCCAGGAAGTCGCCGCGCAGGCTCGCCAGGTGCTGTTCGGCCGGGATGTCGATCACCATGTTGGCCGCGAACATGCGCGTGCCGGTCGGCTGCGCCCTGAACACGCGCGTGTGCAGATCGCGTACGTTCACGCCACGACTGGTGAAAAAGCCCGCC
The DNA here is from genome assembly GCF_041690275.1 of Thioalkalivibrio sp. Lineage (NCBI taxonomy): Bacteria > Pseudomonadati > Pseudomonadota > Gammaproteobacteria > Chromatiales > Ectothiorhodospiraceae > Thioalkalivibrio > Thioalkalivibrio sp. The sequence continues at coordinate 4,064 of NZ_JAWLHP010000066.1, read as the reverse complement.
AATGCATGCACGATGCCGACCTGGTCCAGTGCCACCACGTCCACCGAGTAGGCCATGGCCGGCGCGGCGCTCTCCTCGGGCGGGGCACGCCGCGCCACCAGGTTCAGGCCCGTGTCCTGCTCCAGTCGCGGCAGCTGGCTTTCGAGCTTGCCGAGCGTCTTCCAGTTGCCGCTGACCGCCATGCTGATGCAGCAGAATCCCGCGAGCACCGCCATGCGGCTGTCCTCGAGGCTGCATCCCGCGTCCATCACGGATCCGGATACCTGTTCGAGCAGGCCGGGGCGATCCGGCCCGATCAGGACCATGACCAGGTGGGTGGTGGGTGTCGAACCCGGTAGCTCAGGCATCTCGGCTCGGCAGCGAACGGAACAGGCTGGCAACATATCACCTTGGGCCCGTCAGGCAAACGGTTTCCATGCAAAGGCTCCGGACCCGGGTGGTGGCCGGCGCCCGGGCCGTCGATGCCATCGCCCGGAGCCCGGAAACACCGGTTTTTTTGCAGCTTGAACCCCCTGTTCTCCGCCCGTTAGACTGCACCATTGCAGTAGCCGGAGAGGGCAATGTTTCAAGGCAGCATGGTCGCATTGGTGACGCCGATGCGAACGGACGGCAGCATCGACATGGATGCCCTGGATCACCTGCTCGACTGGCACCTGTCGGCAGACACCGACGCCATCGTGGCGGTCGGAACCACCGGCGAATCCGCGACCCTCGACTTCGATGAGCACTGCGCCGTGATCGCCCACACGGTAAAGCGCGTGGCCGGGCGCCGACCGGTGATCGCGGGGACAGGGGCGAACGCGACGCGCGAGGCGATCCACCTGACCCAGTGCGCGAAGGATGCCGGCGCGGATGCCTGCCTGCTGGTGACGCCCTACTACAACAAGCCCACGCAGGAAGGGCTCTACCTGCACCATCGCGCGATCGCCGAGGCGGTGGACATCCCGCAGATCCTCTACAACGTCCCCGGACGTACCGCGGTCGACCTGCTCCCGGAGACCGTGGAACGGCTCGCGGCCATCCCGAACATCGTCGGCCTGAAGGAGGCGCTGGGCGAACTGGAACGGACGCGGGAGCTGGTGGACCGCGTCGGCGGCAGACTCGATCTCTTCAGCGGGGACGATGCGACTGCGCTCGAATTCCTGCTCGCAGGCGGACAGGGAGTGATCTCGGTGACCGCGAACGTCGCACCCGGGCCAATGCACAAGATGTGCATGGCAGCGCTGGACGGCGACGTGGCGCAGGCCAGGGAGATCAACGCCCGTCTCGATGGACTCCATCGGGCGCTGTTCCGTGAAGCGAACCCGATTCCGGTAAAATGGGCGGTGGCGCAGATGGGCCTGATTCCGGATGGGATCCGCCTGCCCCTCACACCCCTGTCGAAACCGTTTCATGAGGCCGTTCTGGACGCAATGCGCCAGGCCGGCATCACAGTGGACCATTGATGAAGACCCGAAGGACATCCCGCCAGTTGAACCACCTGCCAAAGACCCTGCCGATCGCCGCGCTCGCGTTCGCACTGACGCTTGCCGGCTGTGGCACCCCCGGCGGCCTGGCCGAAGGGCCGCGCTATGAGGACACCCCGACGACCAACGAGTCGCTGGAGCTGCCACCGAATCTGATCGCGCCCGGCACGGATCGTGCGTTCCGCGTCCCGGACGCGCCGGGCGAGCGCGTGAGTGCGCGGGAACTGGAGCAGGAGCCGAGCCGCGGCCAGCGCCCGGTCACCGACAGCACCGCGATCCTTCCGGAGTCGCCGGATGTCCAGTTGCGGCGCGACGGGGAACTGCGCTGGCTCCGCGTCGAGGCTGCGCCCGAGGCGCTGTGGCCCCAGCTCCGCCAGTTCTGGCGCGAGCAGAATCTCACCCTGGCCCAGGACGAACCCGCCGTCGGCATCATGGAGACGGAGTGGGCCGAGGATCGTGCGGGAATCCCCATCGGCGGGGCCCGCGGTCTGCTGCGGCGTGCGCTTGGGACGGTCTACGATGCCGGCACGCGCGACCAGTATCGCCTGCGCGTGGAGCGCGACAATGGTGCGACCGAGATCTTCATCAGCCATCGCGGGGCAGTCGAGCGGGGTGATGAGGAGGGCCAGGGGGCGCGGTGGTTCATCGCGGGGCCCGACCCGGAGCGCGAGGCCGAGATGCTGAATCGGCTGCTGGTATTTCTGACCGAGGGCGAGACCCAGGCCGTGGCCCGGGCGGACGACGCGGATCTCGAAGGCACCGGCCAGGTGGAGCTCGTCGAGCGCGATGACCGCCTGATGCTTGAACTGCGCGGCGAGCCCGACGCGGTATGGCGGCGCCTCGGGTTTGCACTCGATCAAAGCGGCCTGATGGTGGATGAACAGGACCGCCGCAACGGCACCTTCCTCGTCACCTATCGGCCGGACATCGTCGATCCCGAAGCCGAGCGCCCGGGGCTGTTCGGCCGCATGTTCAGCACCGGCCGCGACGAGGCGGGCTCCCGCATGGACGAGCGCTTTCAGGTACGCATGATCGAGAACGGAAGCGACCTCAGGATCGAGGCGCTGTCCATCGAGGGGGAACCGCTATCCAGCAGCGACCAGCGCTTCGTCCTGGAGCTCGTTCAGCCTCGGCTGCGCTGACCCCCGCGGCGACCGTGCGCACGTTGCAGCCGCCCCGGGGACCCTGGCACACGGAGAGCCCCCTCCGGATGCACCGATCCAGCCGCGGTCGCCTCCCCCGGTGATCCGCTTCGCATCGCTCGGCAGCGGAAGCGCCGGTAACGCGCTGCTGGTCGAGACCGGCGATACCCGGGTTCTTGTCGACTGTGGCTTCTCGGTTCACGAAACCACTGCAAGGCTGAACCGGCTCGAACGCACACCCGATGACATCGACGCGGTACTGATCACGCACGAGCACAGCGACCACATCGGGTCGTCCGCGGCCTTCGCGCGCCGCCACCGGCTCCCGGTGTACATGACGCCCGGGACCCGGCTCGGCGCGCGCGATGTCAGCTATCCCGCCCTTCACGAGTTCCATGCCGGGGAGCGCCTGGCCGTCGGCGGCCTCGAGATCCAGCCCTTCACTGTGCCCCACGATGCCCGCGAACCCGCGCAGTTCATCTTCTCCGACGGCGCATGCCGGCTTGCACTGTTGACCGACGCGGGCCATGTTACCGCGCACATGATCGCCACCGTCGATGGCGTCGACGGGCTGCTGCTGGAATGCAATCACGACCCTTCAATGCTGGAGCATGGTCCGTACCCGGCAGCGCTGAAGCGCCGCGTCGGCGGCCCGTACGGTCACTTGCCCAACCACGAGGCCGAGCGCCTGCTCGGTGCCATCGATCACCGGCGTCTGCAGCATGTCATCGGCATGCACCTCTCGGAGCGCAACAACCGGCCGCAACTGGCACGGGCCGCGCTCGCCGCCGGGCTGGGCTGCCAACCGGAGGAAACGCTCATCGCGGACCAGTCAGTCGGTTTCGGCTGGCGGGAACTGCGCTGATCCCCTTCACTCGGGCATAAAAAAACCCGGACACCATTCGATGGTGCCCGGGTCGGGTAAATGCCTGGCAGTGACCTACTCTCACATGGGGAAACCCCAAACTACCATCGGCGCTGAACAGTTTCACTTCCGAGTTCGAGATGGGATCGGGTGGTTCCTGAACGCTATGGCCGCCAGGCAAACTGGCTGAAGCCTTCGCTTCAAAATCGGAATGCAATCCAGGCAGTGTGTCAACTCGAGACGCACCCAACTGCTTGGGTGTTATATGGTCAAGCCTCACGGGCAATTAGTACTGGTTAGCTACACGCGTTACCACGCTTCAACATCCAGCCTATCAACGTTGTGGTCTTCAACGGCCCTTCAGGGGACTCAAGGTCCCAGGGAGATCTCATCTTCAGGTGGGTTTCCCGCTTAGATGCTTTCAGCGGTTATCCCTTCCGTACATAGCTACCCGGCAGTGCCACTGGCGTGACAACCGGAACACCAGAGGTACGTCCATCCCGGTCCTCTCGTACTAAGGACAGATCCTGTCAAATCTCCGACGCCCACGGCAGATAGGGACCGAACTGTCTCACGACGTTCTAAACCCAG
>NZ_JAWLHP010000065.1:8787-14141 GCF_041690275.1 Thioalkalivibrio sp. | reverse complement strand
CGGCGTCCCGTTGAGTGCCCGGGGCCATCGCGGCCAGAGGCCGCTCCTGCAAGGCCAGCCCTCTCCCGGCGCCGGATCGGCGACAGGGCGCGCTCCCTACAGGGCCTGCTCCAGCCGTTCACAGAGGATCCTGAGTGCCTGCACCCGGGCCCAGCGCTTGTCGTTGCCCTCGATCAGGTTCCACGGCGCGAATTCGGTGCTGGTCCGCTCGACCATGTCGTTCACCGCGTGGGCGTAGTCGTCCCACTTCTCGCGGTTGCGCCAGTCCTCCTCGGTGAGCTTGTGCTGCTTGAAGCTCGTCTCCTCGCGCGCCTTGAAGCGGGCGAGCTGCTCGTCCTTGTCGATGTGCACCCAGAACTTCACCAGCACGATGCCGTGCTCGGTGAGCTCCTCCTCGAACTCGTTGATCTCGCGGTAGGCCCGCACCCACTCGTCCTCGCAGGCGAAGCCCTCGACCCGCTCCACCAGCACGCGCCCGTACCAGGAGCGGTCGTAGATCGTGAAGCGCCCGGCCCTGGGGAGGTGCCGCCAGAAGCGCCACAGGTAGTGCTGCGCACGCTCCTCATCGGTGGGGCTGCCGATCGGGATCACGCGGTAGCTCCGGGCATCGACCGCACCGGTGATGCGCCGGATGATCCCGCCCTTGCCGGCCGCGTCCCAGCCCTCGAGCAGCACGATGGTGCTGACCTTGCGTTGCCGCGCCTTGCGCGAGAGCACGCTCAGCCGTCCCTGAAGTTCGGCCAGTTCCTTGCGGTAGCGCTTCTTCTCCAGGCTCTTCGACAGGTCCAGGAAGTCGAGGATGGTCTTGTCGCGCTCGTGCGGCATCCTCCAGGCCGAGGTCGTCCCGCGCAGGGTCATCGGGTCCAGCGTCATTCGCTTGCGCACCACCTCGAGGATGTGGTTCGCCGTGGTCACGTTGCGGTGGCGCTCGTCATAGCCCTCGATGATCATCCACGGGGCCTCGCCCGTGCTGGTCTGGCGCAGCACGTGCTCGGCCACCTCACGGAAGCGGTCGTAGGACTTCAGCGCCGCGAGATCGCGCTCTCCCACCCGCCAGCGGGTCGCCGGGTTCTTGCGCAGCTTCTTGATGCGCTTGACCTGCATCTCCTTGCCGAGATGGAACCAGAGCTTGATCAGCAGCGCGCCATCGTCCACCAGCATCTTCTCGAAGATGTTGATGCGTCTCAGCATCAGGTCGAGCTCGCTGTCGTCGAATCGGTCCTCGATGCGCTGCTGGATCGGACAGCTGTACCAGGATCCGAACAGCACACCGATCCTGCCCTTCGGCGGCAGCGCGCGCCAGAAACGCCAGAAGGCCGGGCGCTCGCGCTCCTCGTCGGTCATCTCGTCGAAGGCCGTGGTCTCGATCCATCGGGGATCCATCCACTGGTTCAGTATGTTCACGGTCTCGCTCTTCCCGGCGCCGTCGGCCCCCGAGATCAGCAGGATCACCGGGAAATCGCAGTTGCCCAGTTCCTGCTGCAGGTCGAGCAGACTGGTGCGAAGCTCGGGGACGATCTCCTTGTAATCGCTCTTGTCGAGTGTGCGACCCAGTTCCGCCGCTTCAAACATGGCCATACTCCTGTGCGTCATGCCCCGCGGCACAATCAGCGGAGGCCTGCAAAGGATACACGACCCGCTTTTCGACTGTGGTGGCTCGTCGCCGCTGTGCCCGAAGGAGGCTCGCCCCCTGCCGCGGGAGCAGGCCCCCGCACTCCACGGATCAATCGAGGCGGGAACGATCGCCGCCGCGGATCCGGCGCAGCATGCCGTCGCCGCGGCGCAGGCTGAACAGCAGCAGGCCGATCCCCGCGAGGCCCAGGGGCCATGCCGGCCAGGCCAGCCCCAGCCACTGCGGCACCGCCTGCATCTGCGTCATCACGCCCGCGCCCAGGAGCAGACCGAGACCCGCGAAGGCCTCCAGGCGCCTGCGCGCGTCCCGCTGCAGCAGCCGTCGCAGTTCCTGCACCTCCGCCCGCAGCGCTGCATCGCGCCGGGCGCGCTGACGCTCCGCGTCGAGCGCCTCCTGCAGCCGGATCGGCAGCTCCGGGAGCTGAACCAGCATCTTCGGCAGGTGGCGCTCGGCACTGCGCAGAAAGGCGCGCACCCCCACCTGTTCCGACATCCAGCGCTCGATGAACGGCTTTGCCGTGGTCCACAGATCCAGCTGCGGATACAGCTGGCGCCCCAGCCCCTCGATGTTCAGCAGTGTCTTCTGCAGCAGCACCAGCTGGGGCTGCACCTCCATGTCGAAGCGCCGTGCGGTCTGGAAGAGCCGCAGCAGCACGTGTCCGAAGGAGATCTCGTCCAGCGGCCTCTGGAAGATCGGCTCGCAGACGGAGCGTATCGCGGCCTCGAACTCATCCACCCGGGTGCCCTCCGGCACCCAGCCCGACTCCACGTAGAGCTCCGCGACGCGCCGGTAGTCGCGGCTGAAGAAGGCGTGGAAGTTCTCGGCCAGATAGTGCTGATCCGACTCCAGCAGGGTGCCCACGATGCCGAAGTCGACCGCGAGGTAACTCGGCTCCGATGGGTTGGTCGCATCCACGAAGATGTTGCCGGGGTGCATGTCGGCGTGGAAGAAGTTGTGGCGGAAGACCTGGGTGAAGAAGATCTCCACGCCGCGCTCGGCCAGCACCTTGAGATCGACGCCGCGGGCGCGCAGGGCGTCGATGTTCGCGATCGGGACGCCCCTGATGCGCTCCATCACCATTACGTTGGTCCGGGTGTAGTCCCAGATCACCTCCGGGATGTACAACAGCGGGCTGCCTTCGAAGTTGCGGCGGATGGTGATCGCGTTCGCGCCCTCGCGCACCAGGTCCAGCTCGTCGATTACGGTCTTCTCGTACTCGGAGACCACCTCGCGCGGGCGCAATCGCCGTCCCTCCGACCAGTAGCGGTCCGCGAGATAGGCGATCAGATGCAGGATCTCGAGATCGGCGCGGATGGTGCGGACGATGCCCGGCCGCACCACCTTCACGACGACCGAACGGCCGTCCAGCAGCCTGGCCGCATGCACCTGCGCGATCGAGGCCGAGGCCAGCGGCACGTCGTCGAACTGTTCGAAGACCTCGGTGATCGGCTTCTCCAGCGCGATCTCGATCGCGAGCCGGGCCTGCTCGACCGGAAACGGCGGCACGCGGTCCTGGAGACGGGCGAGTTCCAGCGCGATGTCATCCGGCAGCAGGTCGCGCCGGGTGGACAGCATCTGCCCGAACTTCACGAAGATCGGGCCCAGGTCCTCCAGCGACCGGCGGATGCGCTCGCCACGGGTGCCCTCGGCTCGCCGGAACCAGTTCCAGGGCAGCAGGTTCAGCAGGAAACTGAGCGGCCGCAGAGGCTTCAGGGTGAACAGGATCGCGTCCAGCCGGTAACGCACCAGCACACGGCCGATGGCCCACAGGCGCAGGCCCTGTTTCAGGGTCCTGATCATCCGGACCGGGGCAATCCGGGGCCGCCGGGAACCGTGGCGCCGTTGCCGCCCCCGAGTCGCGCGACGCGCGCCTCCAGGCGTGCGACGTCGTCGCGCAGGTCGGCCAGATCGGCCGTCAGCGCCTCGAACTCGCCCGATGCCGGCAGCCACCGTGCCTCCTCCTGCAGATACTCGGCGGAGTCGTCCAGGCTGCGGTCCATCAGGCGGCGGAACTGGCCGCGCAGCGACTCACCGGCCCGGAGCACCGGTCCGGCGGCGCCGGCACCGGCGACCGACTCGAGCCACCCGGCCCAGTCGAAGGAAACGCCCGAGAGCGCCCGCTGCAGGTCGGTCAGCACGGCGGCATCCCCCTGCAGCGTGACCCCGGAGCGGTCCTGCCGGGCGATCGCCGCGGCCAGGGCCACGGGGGATCCCGAGATCGTCACGTCGGGATCCTCGTCGTCGAGGGAGCCGAGCACCTGCAGCCGGTCGGCGGCGCCCAGGAGGGCCAGGCCCAGACCGGGCGGCTGCACGACCACCGCGATGGACCGCCCCGACAGCCGCGTCACCGCCGACTCCGGCGCGGCCGCCAGCAACCCGTTCAGTGCGAGCTCCAGCGGGATGGCGAGCGAGGTGGGCAGCGGCCGGACCGCCGCGTCCTCCGGACCGGGATCGGGATCGGTATCTCTGTCAGCATCGTTCATCAGGTCACAGCCTCGTGGCCCGGTGCAGCGCGACCACGCCACCGGTCAGGTTCTCGTACTGCACGCGCTCCAGGCCCGCGTCGCGCATCATCCCGGCGAGCTCTTCCTGATCGGGATGCACGCGGATGCTCTCCGCGAGATAGCGATAGCTGTCCGCGTCCCCGGCGATCAGCCGTCCCATCAGCGGCATCACCCGGAAGGAGTAGAGGTCGTAGAATGGCCGCAGCGGCGCGAGGGGCTGCGAGAACTCCAGCACCAGCAGGCGGCCGCCGGGCTTCAGCACCCGCCCCATGTCCGCCAGCGCGCGCTCCTTGCGGGTCACGTTGCGCAGCCCGAAGGCAATCGTGATGCGGTCGAAGTGTTCGTCCGGAAACGGCAGCGCCTCCGCGTCGCCCTGCACGAAGTCGATGTTCCCGGCCAGACCCTGGTCCAGCAGCCGGTCACGGCCCACCACCAGCATCGACGCGTTGATATCGCAGACGGTCACGTGTCCGCGGGCGCCGACGCGCGGCGCAAAGGCCGCCGCGAGGTCCCCGGTGCCGCCGGCGAGGTCCAGCACCCGCATGCCCGGGCGCACCGCCGCGCGCTGCACGGTATGGCGCTTCCACAGGCGGTGGATGCCCATGGACATTACATCGTTCATCAGGTCGTATTTCCGCGCGACCGAGTGGAAGACCTGTCCGACCCGGGCGGCCTTCTCCTCTTCCGCGACGGTCTCGTAACCGAAGTGGGTCTCGCCGCGCCGTTCTTCGTCCGTCATCACAGCCTTCAGTCCGACTTGCGCTGGTGACCGGCAGCGGCCAGCTTGTCGAGGTACTCCTGCCAGAGCTGATCCTGTTCCATGCCCAGGTTGTACAGGTAATCCCAGTCGTAGATCCCGGTATCGTGCCCGTCGGAAAATACCAGCTTGACCGCGTAGTTGCCGACCGGCTCGATATCCGTGATGTTCACGTCCTCCTTGCCGACCTGCAGCGTCCCCTGTCCCGGACCGTGGCCGCGCACCTCCGCGGAGGGCGAATACACGCGCAGTAACTCGCAGGGCAGGCGCAGATTGGTGCCATCGGCATAGCCGATCTCGAGGACGCGGGATTTCTGGTGCAACTGGATGTCGGTGGGGCGGTGCTTGGCGCTCATCGGGTGCTCCTGAAAGGGTCGGTTGGCACGGGGCGGACAGTGGATTTCCCTGGCGGCGTAACGGTGGGCCCGCTGCGCTTGGCCCACCCTACGGGCCTCGCGGC
>NZ_JAWLHP010000065.1:0-8687 GCF_041690275.1 Thioalkalivibrio sp. | reverse complement strand
CCCGCGGCGCGGCCCACCCTACGGGCCTCGCGGCATGGGCGTAGGGTGGGTGAAGCGCAGCGCACCCACCGCACGACCTCCAAGGGGCCCGCGGCGCCTGCCCTACCGTACCCATGTTCCGTTCCACCGCAGAATAACCTCTCCAGTCCGGCACAAAACCGGCCTGCGTCAAAGAATATACCGGGAGAGGTCCTCATCCTGAATCAGTTCGCCCAGGCGCTCTTCCACCATCCCCGCATCGACGATCACCGGGCCGGACACGTCGGGCGCGTCGAAGGCCACCTGCTGCAGCAGCCGTTCGAGCACCGTGTGCAGGCGCCGGGCGCCGATGTTCTCCGTTCTCGCGTTCACGTCGTGGGCGATCTCGGCGATACGGCGCACGCCGTCGGGCCGGAATTCGACGGTCACCCCCTCGGTCCGGAGCAGCGCGGTGTACTGCTCGGTCAGCGAGGCGGTCGGCTCGGTCAGGATCTGCACGAAATCATCCACCGACAGCGCCTCGAGTTCCACCCGGATCGGCAGGCGCCCCTGCAGCTCGGGGATCAGGTCGGACGGCTTGGAGAGATGGAAGGCCCCGGAGGCAATGAACAGGATGTGATCGGTCCGCACCATCCCGAGCTTCGTATTCACCGTGGTGCCCTCGACCAGCGGCAGCAGGTCGCGCTGCACGCCCTCGCGCGACACCTCGGTGCCGCCGTGCTCGCCGCGCTTTGCGACCTTGTCGATCTCGTCGACGAAGACGATGCCGCTCTGCTCGACGCGCTCCACGGCCTTCAGCTTCAGTTCGTCCTCGTTGACCAGCCGCGCGGCCTCCTCGTCCACGAGCAGCCGCATCGCGTCGCGGATCTTCAGGCGCCGGCTGCGCGTGCGCTGGCCGCCCAGGTTCTGGAACATGGACTGCAGCTGGCTGGCCATCTCCTCCATGCCCGGGGGCGTCATGATCTCCAGACCCGGCTGCACCGCCCGCACCTCGATGTCGATCTCGCGGTCGTCCAGCGCGCCCTCGCGCAGGCGCTTGCGCAGCTTCTGGCGCGTCTCGCTGTCCGCCGCTGGCGGCTCCTGCTCGGTGTAGCCGGCCGCGCGCGGGCGCGGCAGCAGGGCATCCAGCACCCGTTCCTCGGCGGCATCCTCGGCCTCCTGGCGGTGCTGGTCCATCTCCTCCTCGCGCAGCTGCTTGATCGCGGCATCGGCGAGGTCCCGGACGATGGACTCGACATCCCGCCCGACGTACCCGACCTCGGTGAACTTGGTCGCCTCGATCTTCAGGAACGGGGCCCTCGCGAGGCGCGCGAGCCGGCGCGCGATCTCGGTCTTGCCCACGCCGGTGGGGCCGATCATCAGGATGTTCTTCGGCGTGACCTCCTGGCGCAGGGCCTCCGGCAGCTGCTGCCGGCGCCAGCGGTTGCGCAGGGCCACCGCGACGGCGCGCTTGGCCTCGTCCTGCCCGATGATGTAGCGGTCCAGCTCCTGGACGATCTCGCGCGGGGTCATGTCAGTCATCAAAGGATCCTTGCTGTGAAAATCACGCGCAGCGCTCGCTGTCTCGCGCTCCCGTCTGCGGGCGCGGGAGAGACGGAACGATCACGGCGACAGGCGACCCGGCTGCATCCTTCGAGTCGGCGCGTATCGCCATGATCGTCAGGCCTTCTGCTGTTCCGGCCCGAGGTGTTCCATCGTGATCTGGTGGTTGGTGTAGATGCAGATGTCGGCCGCGATCCCCAGGCTCCGTTCGACGATCTCGCGCGCCGGCAGTTCGGTGTTCTCCAGCAGCGCGCGCGCCGCCGCCTGGGCGTAGGGTCCGCCGGAGCCGATCGCGATCAGGCTGTTCTCCGGCTCGATCACGTCGCCGTTGCCGGAGATCACGAAGGAGTGCTCGCGGTCGGCCACCGCCAGCAGCGCCTCCAGCCGCCGCAGCGCCCGGTCCATGCGCCAGTCCTTCGCGAGTTCCACCGCAGCGCGCATCATGTTCCCCGAGTGCTTCTCCAGCATGCCCTCGAAGCGCTCGAACAGCGTGAAGGCGTCGGCGGTGCCGCCGGCGAAGCCCGCGAGGATCCGGTCGTGGTGGACGCGCCGCACCTTGCGCGCGTTGCCCTTCATCACCGTGTTGCCCAGCGATACCTGTCCGTCACCGCCGAGCGTGACCTCGCCGTTGCGCCGCACGCTGACGATGGTGGTTCCGCGAAACTGTTCCAAGTACGACCTCCTGTGCGCGCACCGCGCGCCTGCCAGCACGGGCTGCCCGGTGGGGCCGGCCCCGTTTCAAAGCTTCGCGCGCAAGGCGCGCTCCTACGCGGGCTAGTCCCCGCTCTGCGCACCAGCGTTCCCTTGCGTCTTGCGCCGTGCCCGGGGATGGGCACCATCGTAGACCTGCGCGAGGTGCTGAAAATCCAGGTGCGTGTAGATCTGCGTGGTCGCGAGATCCGCGTGGCCCAGCAGCTCCTGTACCGCGCGCAGATCGCCGCTGGATTCCAGCAGGTGACTGGCGAAGGCATGCCGGAGCCGGTGCGGGTGCAGCCGCTCGCCGAGGCCCGCGCGCTGTCCGGCCAGCGCCAGTCGGCGCTGCACCGCGCGGTTGCCCAGCCTGCGCCCGCGTCGCGACACGAACAGCGCCGGCTCCGCGGCTCCGGCCCATTCGGGGCGCACCGCGAGCCAGTCGCGCAGGGCCGCGCCGGCCATGCGTCCCACCGGCACGGTGCGCTCGCGCCGGCCCTTGCCCAGCACGCGCACCAGCCCGCCCGCAAGGTCCAGGTGGCCGAGATCCAGCCCGGTCAGCTCGGAAAGCCGCAGGCCTGAGGAGTAGAGGAGCTCCAGCATCGCCCGGTCGCGCCGGTCCAGGGTCCGCTCCGAGGGCTGCAGCATCGCACTCGAGGCCTGGTCCACGTCAAGGGCCCGCGGCAGTGGCCGCCGGGGCCGGGGACCGCGCAGCGCTGCGGCCGGGCTGCTCTCCAGCAGGCCCTCGCGCACCGCCCACCGGCCGAAGCTGCGCGCGGCCGAGAGAAACCGCTGAATGCTGCGCGGGTTGCGTCCTGCGCGGGCCAACCCCGCGGCGATCCGGCGCAGCACCGCGGGATCGAGGTCCTCCCAGCCACCGGTGAACCCGGCGCGCAGGCGGTCGAGGTCACGCCCGTAGGCCGACACGGTATGCACGGACAGCCCGCGTTCGTCGCGAAGATGATCGAGGAAGGCCTGGACGGCGGCGTCCCGGGGCTGCTCCGATCCGCCGGCGGTCCTACCCGGTGGCGCAGCAGCGGGCGTCATGACAACAGATGGCCTCGGCCAGCAATTCACCCAGGTGGGTGACGAAATAGGTGCCCATGTCGGGAAGAAAACGCTCGGGCGATCGGCTGCCCAGCCCGAGGACTCCGATCTTGCGGCCATCGACCGACAGCGGCATCAGGATCGCCGAGCCAATGCCCGCGGCATCGTCGCCGAACAGCGCCTCGAGTGCGGGACGCGGCAGGCGTCCGCATATCGCCCGGCCACGCGCGAACAGCTCCTCGAACTGCTCGAGTTCCACGGGCGCGAGGCGGTGCAGATCGCTGCTGTCCTGCGCCGCCAGGCGGATACTCACCAGCTCGGCCTTCAGCTCGTCGCGCAGCGCCTCCTGGGTGAGCGCCAGGACCGCGTCCAGGCCCTCGGCGTGCATCAGCGTGCGCGCCAGCCGATGCAGGTGCAGGCCCATGCGCTCGTTCTCCCGGGCACGCTCGACCAGTTCCGCCATGCGCTGCTCGAGGTAGCGGTTCTTTTCCCGCAGCAGCGAGACCTGGCGCTCGATCAGCGACACCGAGCCACCCGCCGGATGGGGCAGGCGCAGCACGTCGAGCAGCGACAGGTGACGCTCGAAGAAATCGGGGTGCTCGCGCAGGAAGGCCTCGACGGCGTCCTCGGTGGGAAAATCGGGTTCGGTGCGCGGAGAACTGGCAGTCATGGCTTGATTCGACCCTGGAATACGGTGGTGGCCGGGCCGGTCATCCAGACGGGATCCGTGCCCAGTCCGGTCCAGCTTAGCACAAGGCTCCCGCCGGGCAGATGGACCCGCGCCCGCGCATCGACCAGCCCCCGGCGGCGTGCGACGGCCATTGCCGCGCAGGCGCCGGTGCCGCAGGCCAGCGTCTCGCCGACGCCGCGTTCGTGCACCCGCAGGTCGATGCGCCCGCGGTCGCGGATGGCCGCGAAACCCGCGTTCACGCGGTTCGGAAACCGCGGATGGTGCTCGATCAGCGGACCGAGTCGGCTCACTGCGGCGGTACGGACGTCGTCGACCAGGATCACCGCGTGCGGGTTGCCCATCGAGACCGCTCCGATGCTCAGGATCGTGCCGTCCACGTCGAGGGCATATTCTTCGGCTGCCGCCTCCGCGAGGAAGGGGATGTCCGCGGGCTCGAAGCACGGCCGGCCCATGTCCACCCGGACCTGTCCGTCCGGCTCCACCTGCAGCACGATCGGGCCGGCGCGCGTCTCCACCGCGATGGTGTCCGCCTGCGTCAGCCCCTGCTCACGCACGAAGACCGCGAAACAGCGGGCGCCGTTGCCACACTGCTCCACCTCGCCGCCATCGGCATTGTAGATACGGTAGCGAAACAGCGCCGTGGCCGGATCGGAAGGTGGCTCGACCAGCAGCACCTGGTCGCAGCCCACGCCGAAGTGCCGGTCGGCCAGCAAGCGCACGTCGTCCGGGCTCAGGTCGACCTGCTGGCGCACACCGTCGATCACCACGAAGTCGTTGCCCAGTCCGTGCATCTTGGCAAAGGCCAGGCCCCTGAGGCCCGCTTCCGAGCCCGGGGGGCGACGGCCGGGATCCGTCATCGCGGCACCCCCGGTGCAGGGCTCACAGGCGCCCCCACACCAGCAGGTGCCGGTCGCTGACCTGTTCCACGCGGAGGGCGTCGAGCCCCGCCTCCCGCAACTGGCCGCGCACCTCGTCCGGCGTGAACGCGGCGTAGAGTGAGTGTTCGAAGTCGCGTCTCAGCACCTCGGGTTCGCCCTCCGCGTGCGCGGCGACCAGGGCCGCGGCCCGCTCCGGGGTGTCGGGGCGGCACAGGTCCATCACGAACACGCGGGCGCCCGGCGCGCCGTCGCGCAGGATCACCGCCCAGAGGACCCGCGGATCGTGAAGGTGGTGCAGCAGGCTGTTGCTGATGATCGTGTCATAGGGCGCCGCCGGACCACAGGCCGCGGGCAGCAGCCCCGGCCCCAGCCGGACCCGGGGTCCGGCAGGATGGCGGCGTCGCGTCTCCGCCCCGGCGGCCAGCATCGCGGGCGATCCGTCGATCCCGTCGACCAGGCAGGCGGGGTAGCGCGCAGCGAAGCGCAGGCTCACGTCCCCGGGACCGCAGCCGAGATCCAGGACCGTCCCGCTGACCGGCTCCGGGAAACGCTCGGCGAACAGGTCAACGAAGTGCTCGTGCGGCTCGCTGAAGTCGGCCTCGGCATAGGCGCGGGCCTGGTCCTCCCCCAGCATCAGCTCCGGTTCGGGCCGCCGCTCCATCAGGCATCCACCGGAAGCATGCTCTCGCGCATCATCAGGTGATCCACCTGCTCGCGCCGGTTCACGATCTGGAAGCGGTCGCCGTCCACCATGACCTCCGGCGGCCGCGGGCGGCTGTTGTAGTTTCCGGCCATCACGAAGCCGTAGGCGCCGGCGGAACGCACCGCCAGCAGATCCCCCTCGGCCAGCGTCAGTTCCCGCTCGCGGCCCAGGAAGTCGCCGGTCTCGCAGACCGGGCCGACCACGTCGTAGACGCGGCCGGGCCCGCCGCGCGGCCGGACCGGCACGATCTCCTGCCAGGCACCGTAAAGCGCGGGCCGGATCAGGTCGTTCATCGCCCCGTCGACGATCGCGAAGTCCTTGTGCTCGGTGTGCTTCAGGAACTCCACACGCGTCAGGAAGATGCCGGCGTTCGCCGCGATCGCGCGCCCCGGCTCCAGCAGCACCTGCAGGTTCCGGCCCGCGAGCACCTGCTTGAGCGCGGCCGCGTAGTCGGCCGGTTCCGGCGGCGCCTCGTCCCGGTAGCGCACGCCGAGACCGCCGCCCACATCGATGTGTTCCAGCGCGATCCCCTCCACGCGCAGGCGGTCAGCCAGCGCGAGGACACGCTCCAGCGCGTCGGTGAAGGGCGTCAGGCGGGTCAGCTGCGATCCGATGTGGAAGCCGACCCCGCGGAGCGCCACGTTGGGCAGCGCAGCCGCCTCGCGGTAGAGCGCCAGCGCCGCGTCCACGTCCACGCCGAACTTGTTCTCGCGCAGACCGGTGGCGATGTAGGGATGGGTCTCGGCGTCCACGTCCGGGTTCACCCGGATCGAGATCGGCGCCCGCCGCTCCATCTCCCCGGCAACGCGGTTCAGCAGCGCCAGTTCGGGCCCGGATTCGATGTTGAAGCAGTGGATGCCCACCTGCAGCGCGCGTCGCATCTCGTCCGCGGTCTTGCCGACGCCGGAGAAGACGATCCCGCCCGGCAACCCGCCAGCGCGCAGCACGCGCTCGAGTTCGCCGCCGGACACGATGTCGAACCCCGAACCCAGGCGGGCGAGCACGTTCAGCACCGCGAGGCTGGAGTTCGCCTTCACCGCGAAGCAGACGCGGTGCGGAATGTCCGCCAGCGCGGCGGTGAAGGCCCGGTAGTGACGGGTCAGCGTGGCACGGGAATAGACGTAGGCGGGCGTCCCGACCACCTCGGCCAGCGTATCCAGTGCCACACCCTCGCAGTGCAGCACGTCGTTGTGCAGCGCGAAATGGTCCATCAGCGGCGCTCCTCGGGGGCGTCCTCCGGCAGGTACAGGTCGCCCTTCTGACCACAGCTCGCAAGGATCTGCAGGGACCCGAGGACGACGATCACGGCGATGAAGACGAGCTGGGCTTTGCAGGGCATGGTGGCAGGCGCAACGGGATTGGTGGTGCTAGTGTAAAGGGGAGAGCGGGGCGCTGCATTTCGCATACCCCCTCGAGTATGGTCTAGACTCCATGGTTCGCTGCCAGATGGCGGCGTTCAGGCGCATCCCCCCGGGGTTTCCGGCCTCCCGGCGCCGCCCGGCGGGTCGCGCCTGCGGGTTTTCGCTGAACCGCTGTTGGAATAGATTTGTCTGAAGGCTCGTCCGTACCACAGGCGTTTCCAACCCGACGCCCCGGACGATCCGGACCGAACCAAAGATGAGAGGAGAACTCCATGACAAGTAACAAGCGCCGTGTCTTTCTGAAGGGAAGCCTGGCCGCCGGCACCGTCGGCGTCGCCGTTGGAGCCGGCCTGCTGGCTCCCAGCAAGCTCCTGGCCGCCTTCCCGGCCGACGTCTTCGAGACGCGCGGTTATGAAGACGCCCTGGAGGCCGCGCTCGGCACTACGGAAATGGAAGAAGGCGATATTGAGATCACCGCCCCGGAAATCGCGGAGAACGGCATGGTCGTGCCGGTGACCGTGGAGACCGGGATGTCCGATGTGAGCGAAATGGCCCTGTTCGTGGTCGAGAACGGCTCCCCCCTGACCTCCAAGTACATCCTCGGGGCTGGCGCCGTGCCGATGTTCGCCACCCGCATCAAGATGGGCGAGTCCTCCGACGTGGTCGCGACCGTGAAGTCGAACGGCAGCTGGTACAAGGCCAGCCGCGAAGTGAAGGTCACCATCGGTGGCTGCGGCGGCTAAGCGTCCGGAACACCCCATCCGACATTCCCAATTTCTGGAGGTAGAACAATGAGCATTCGCATTCGTGCCGCGGAACGCGACGGCATCGTCACCGTACGCGCCCTGATGACCCATCCGATGGAAACCGGCACCGCCAAGGACAGCGCCGGCAACCTGATCCCGCCCCACCACATCCAGACCGTGCTGGCGGAGAGTGAGGGCAACACCGTGATGACCGCCTACTGGAACGTCACCATCTCCCGGAACCCCTTCTTCCAGTTCCAGTTCGAGGGCAGCTCGGGCGACAACCTGAAGCTCTCGTGGACCGACAACAAGGGTGAGAGCGACAGCACCGAGACCACCGTCGGCTGAGCCTCTCGAGGCCAACAAGGCCAACAAGGCCGGGGCACGTCCCCGGCTTTTTTGTGCCTGCTTTTCGCGGGCGCCAAAGGCGACGTAGAGTCGAGGGCAAAGGACGAACCGTTGGGGCCTGGTGGGCCCACCCGCCAGGAATCCAGGAGCGCACCATGCCGCAAAGGCCCAGGATCCCGAAGCCGGTCCCGGCCACCGGGGCAATCGAACCGCTGGGCTCGGACACCGTCCCGGCGGACCGGGCCGGCGTGCGGCCCGCCTGCGCCTTCCAGCCGATCGAGCCGCTGTGGCGGCGGCTTCCCAAACGCGACGAGCGTGGCCGCCGGCTGGCCGACTTCATGATGCTGATCCCCGGGCTCAAGCGGCGCAGCGACGCCGAGATCCGCCAGCGCCTGCAGGCAATCCACGAGGTTCTGGAGGGTTATGGCGAGGTCGTTGCCTTCGTCGAGATGAACCTGCGCATCAACACGCTCTGGGTGTCGGTTCAGGCGCAGCCCGGCCTCTGCCTCGAGATCCCCGCGGCCATCAAGTGCGCGGTACCGGAGGCCCTGCTGATCGGCCAGAGGGCCGATTCCTGAATCCTCGTAGGAGCGGCTTCCAGCCGCGATTGGCTGGTCCGGCGCCTGATCGCGGCTGGAAGCCGCTCCTACGAGGGCGATTGGCTGGTCCGGCGCCTGATCGCGGCTGGAAGCCGCTCCTACG
>NZ_JAWLHP010000064.1:9276-14630 GCF_041690275.1 Thioalkalivibrio sp. | reverse complement strand
AGTGCCCCGTCCCGCCGCGGCGGGACGGGGCGGCCTTCAGGCCCTGCCCTGCAACTGGGTGACCACGTTCTCGTTCTCCAGGGTGGAGGTGTCGGAGGTGATCTCCTCGCCCTTGGCGATCGAACGCAGCAGTCGGCGCATGATCTTGCCGGAACGCGTCTTCGGCAGCCCGTCCGCGAAGCGGATGTCGTCGGGCTTCGCGATCGGACCGATGTGATCGCTCACCCAGTTCCGCAGTTCCTTCACCACCTGCTCGGCGGCATCGCCGGTCGGCCGGTCTCCCTTCAGGATCACGAAGGCGACAATGGCCTCGCCCTTCACGTCGTGCGGTCGGCCTACCACCGCGGCCTCGGCGACCGCCTCGTGCGCCACCAGTGCCGATTCGATCTCCATCGTGCCAAGCCGGTGACCGGAGACGTTGAGCACGTCGTCGATGCGGCCCATGATCCAGATGTTGCCTTCCGCATCGCGCCGTGCGGAGTCTCCGGCGAGGTAGTACTTGCCGTCGAACTTCGGCCAGTAGGTGGACCGGTAACGGTTGTCGTCCTGCCACACCGTTCGCAGCATCGATGGCCAGGGCTTCTTGATCACCAGCAGGCCGCCCTGGTCGGGTCCGAGGCTCTCACCCTCTTCGTTGACCACGTCGGCCACGATCCCCGGCAGCGGGCGCGTGCAGGAACCGGGGACCAGGGTGGTCACGCCGGGCAGCGGGGCGATCATGTTGGCTCCGGTCTCCGTCTGCCACCAGGTATCGACCACCGGGCAGCGCGAGCCCCCGATCTTCTTGTAGTACCACATCCACGCCTCGGGGTTGATCGGCTCGCCCACGGTCCCGAGCAGGCGGAGCTTCGAAAGGTCGTACTGGTCGGGAATCTCGTCGCCGGCCTTCATCAGTGCCCGGATCGCGGTGGGCGCGGTGTAGAAGACGGTGACTCCGTGCGCCTGGCACATCTTCCACCAGCGGCCGGCATCGGGAACGGTGGGCACGCCCTCGTAGACGATCTGGGTCGCGCCGACCGACAGCGGGCCGTAGGCGACGTAGGTATGGCCGGTGATCCAGCCGACGTCCGCGGTGCACCAGAACACGTCCTCGTCGCGCAGGTCGAAGACCCACTCGTTGGTGATGATCGCGTTCAGCAGGTAGCCCGCGCTGGCATGCTGGATTCCCTTCGGCTTGCCGGTGGAGCCGGAGGTGTAGAGCAGGAACAGCGGGTGCTCGGCCTCCACCCACTCGGGTTCGCAGTCGTTCGACTGGCCGGCCACCGCGTCATGCCACCAGAGGTCACGTCCCTCCTTCATCTCGATCTCGTTGCCGGCGCGCCTGAGCACCAGGATCTTCTCGACCGAGCCCGCGCTGATGTCCAGCGCCTTGTCCACGTTCTTCTTCAGCGACACGACCCGGCCGCCGCGGGTGCCCCCGTCCGAGGTGATCATCAGCTTCGCGCCGGAATTGTCGATGCGGTCGCGCAGCGCGTCGGCAGAGAAACCGCCGAAGACCACCGAGTGGATGGCCCCGATGCGTGCGCAGGCCTGCATCGCGATCACCGCCTCGGCGATCATCGGCATGTAGATGACGACGCGGTCGCCCTTCTGCACGCCCATGGAGCGCAGGGCGTTCCCGAGCCTGCCGACCTCGTTGTAGAGATCGCGGTAGGTGTAGGTGCGGGTGTCCCCGGCCTCGCCCTCGAAGATGATCGCGGGCTTGTCGCCGCGCTCTTCGAGGTGGCGGTCGATGCAGTTGTAGGAGACGTTCACCAGCCCGTCGGTGAACCAGGCAAAGTGGGGTGCCCGGCTGTCGTCGAGGCCGACGCTGAAATCCTTCTTCCACGTGATCTTCTCGCGTGCCAGATCGCACCAGAAGCCCTCGTAATCTTCCTCGGCCTTCCTGTACAGGGCCTCCGCATCCGCGGGCTTCAGCCGCGCCCTGGCCACGAAGTCTTCCGGCGGCGGAAAGTGGCGTTCTTCATGCAGCGCGGATTCGATGGTTTCGCTCATCTGTTGCCTCCAGCATGGTTAGACTCTTGATCTTTTTTCGGGTCCGCCACCGCGGTGCCCGTATTGCTCCGGGCGCATTCACTGTGGCGCCCGTTCCCCCGTGACGCCAAGGTACAACCGGAAGACTGGATCATCACGAAGGCCCCGCCCGCAGACGGTTTCCGGCGGCTGCCCGTCGCGCAGGCAAGGCCCCTGGCCCGCACGCGGGACACCCGCTCGGGGATGAATTCCCGGCACGCGCCCCACCCGCGACAGCGGCCCCAGCCAAGGGCTGGGGCCAACCCCGAGAGCATAGCACGCGCATTCGCGATCGCCTCCGGCTGATCCGGCGCGGAGGGCGGTGCCGGCAGGGCCAGCCGGAGGCGCCAGGATGAGACGGGCGAGCGCCGGAGCGGTGATCCTCTCCCGGGGCCGGGGGAACGCGGCGCCGGCGTGTCCGGCGAATCCATTCCCGCCTGGGCCCTCCGCAAGGCCCCGGAGGCCCTCCCTGTCACCACAGCGGGCCCGGGCGATGCAGCACGCGGTGCAGCGGCAGCGGCTTGTCCTCGGCCCGGTGCGACACCTGCGCAGCGAAGAGTTCCGCAGCGGCCAGCGCGTCATTGAGCGCGTCGTGGCCCTTGTAGCGCGGCAGGTTGTAGCGTTCGCGCAGCGCATTGAGCCGCAGGCCGCCGGAGCGGACGGTCTCCTGCCGGCGCTCCATCTCGTCCTGCGCCAGGCGCAGGGTGTCCACGGTAGGGATCATGCAGGCAAAGCCGTATTCGCTCTGACAGGCCTGATCCAGGAAGCCGAGTTCAACCGCCGCGTGGTGGGCCAGCATCACGCGGCCGCCGAGCACCTCGAGAAACCGCTCCAGTGCCTCCCCCAGGCTGCCGCCGCGCGCCGCCTGATCGTCCGTGATCTGGTGGATCACGGCGCTGGCCTCGGGGATTTCCCGGGTCGGCCGCACCCGGCATTGCCCGGCCGTGTCGAGGCGGATCGTCAGTCCGTCCATCGCCACCCAGCCGATGGACAGGATCTGGTCCTCCGCGGGGTTCAGCCCGGTCGTCTCGAGATCCACGGCCAGGAACGGTGTTTCGCGGCAGTCGCTCGAGAGGTCCGGGATCCTGCCGGCGAGGTAGTCGCGCAGCGGTCCCGGAGGAACCCTTGCCGCGCGGCGCTGGCGGCGCCAGCAGAACAGCCTGGGCCCGGGGGGCTGAATCACAGCGTGCCCGTGGCGGCCAGCCGTGACCGCAGGTTCTTCTGCATCGTTCCGATCACCGCGAAGGCGTCCTTCAGGTGGGCGCGCTCCAGCGCCGACAGCGTCTTCGGCGGGATGTGGTTGTCGGGTTCCTCGCCGGCCTTCATCTGGTCCACCTGGTGGCGTGCGCGCAGGGTGAACAGCGTCTCGTAGGCATCGCAGAGGTTCTCGCCCGCATCCCGCGTGATCACGCCCGCGTGCACGGCTCCGGCCAGGCGGTCGAGGGTGTGCATTCCCGTGAGCCCCGCCTGGAAGGCATACACCTGGGCGAGGCTGGAGACCAGCAGGAGGCCCTGCTTCTTCACGTCCAGGGTGTCCGCCTGCTCGCCGGAGGGGACCAGCACCAGCTGCCGGAAGAAACCGAGCGGAGGCGAGCGGCGCAGTGCGTTGCGGGCCATCTGGGCCAGGAAGGGCGGCTGGCCGCCGACCATCGTCAGCGCCTCGGAGCGCAGGGGGTCGAACAGCGCGGCGTCGCCGTGAACCACACGGAGGTCGAAATAGTGGGCGGCCAGCATCGCCCGCTTCCTGTCCGGGGTGTAGGTGACGCGGCTGAACTCCTTGCGCCAGCCGCTGACACTGCGTCGCCAGTCGGCGTTCCGCGGCGTGACGCCGCCGGGGCAGTGCGGCAGTCCGCACGCGTCCAGGCCGTCGGTGACGAACTCCGCCATCCGGGTGAAGTACGCGTCCACCTCCCCGTCCTTCGAGTCCCCGTGGATCAGGGCGTTGTCCTGATCGGTATGCACCGACTGCTCGCGCCGCCCCTGGGAACCGCAGGCAAGCCAGGCATAGGGCACCGGCGGCGGCCCGAAACGGGCCTCGGCCAGCTTCAGCAGGCGCCGTGTCAGGGCATCGATCACCGCCGTGACCGCCTGGCCCAGGTGAAAGGCGGTGGCCCCGGACTGAACCAGCTGGATCTGCAGCTCCCGCAGCGAACCGGCCACCTGGCTGAGCGATTCGACGGACTCGCAGCGGCGGATGTCGCGGACCAGGTACACCGCGTTGGTGCCCTGGTGCCGGATCAGGTCGGTGGTCGAGATCAGTCCCACGGGCTGCCGGCCGGACATCACCGGGAGGTGGTGGATGTCCTGGCGGGACATCAGCAGCAGCGCCTCGAACGCGGGCGTCTCGCGCGTGACCGTCTGCAGCCCGCCGCTCATGATGTTGCCGACCGGCTCCTGCCGCGACCGGCCGGCTGCCAGGCAGCGCTTGCGCAGGTCGTGATCGGTGACGATGCCCACGAGCTCGTCGCCGGACATCACGATCAGGGCGGACACCTCCTGCTCCGTCATGCGCTCCGCGGCCGCCCGGATCGTCGACTCGGGGGCGATGGTGATCGGAGGGCGGGTGACCAGCTCGCCCACCGATACCGTCAGCACCCCGTGGCCGCGATTGCCCCCGGTCCGCCTCGCGGCCAGCGCCCGCTCCACGGGTCGGCGGCTGGCCCGGTCAAAGCGCTCCGCGAACGCGGGGTGCTGCTGCCGGAGCTCCCGTGCGTCGCGGCCCGGAAGCAGGTAGAACAGGGCATCCTCCACCACCCGGCCCGCGACCGGATTCAGGGGATCGACGTCCTCGGGCACGGCGAAGATGTCGCCTTCACCGAGCTTGTCCAGGAGTTCGTCCTCGGAATCCCTGAGGTCCACCGCGCCGGCGCGGACCAGCCAGAGGTCCGCGGCCTCCGATTCCGCCGGCGGGAAGGGGCTGCCTCGGCGCAGATACCGGACGCTCAGTGACTTCGGCAGACGGTCCAGGACCGGCTCCGGCAGCACCGCGTAATCCGGGCTCGTGAGCAGGAAGTCGCGGATTTCCTGAAGTTCGGCATCCATCCGCTCATGGATACTCCGGATGGCATCCCGGCGCAACGCTGCACTGCACAAAAAACGCCGGTAAAACAGTTCCTTAACGCCAATCCCCGCAGCCGGGACGGTGGGCCCGCTGCGCCCGGGACGGTGGGCCCGCTGCGCCCGGGACGGTGGGCCCGCTGCGCCCGGGACGGTGGGCCCGCTGCGCTTGGCCCACCCTACGCAGGGCAACCGGCGAACGGGGAGCTCGTAGGGTGGGCAAAACGAAGTGTGCCCACCACAGCCCCACGCCGGGGAGCAACCGGCGAACGGAGCCTGCCGGC
>NZ_JAWLHP010000064.1:0-9176 GCF_041690275.1 Thioalkalivibrio sp. | reverse complement strand
CGTAGGGTGGGCAAAACGAAGTGTGCCCACCACAGCCCCACGCCGGGGAGCAACCGGCGAACGGAGCCTGCCGGCGAACGGGGAGCTCGTAGGGTGGGCAAAACGAAGTGTGCCCACCACAGGCCCACGCACGGCGGCAACCGGCGATTGGAGCCTGCGCGGGGCGCAAACGAAGCCGCCCGCCAGGGGTCTGGCGGGCGGCTCCGGTAAGGGATGGGGCCCGCCTTGCGACGGGCCTGAACAACGATGGGTCTAGCTGGTGCCCACGCGCGGTACGCGCACGTCCTCCACCAGGTGCTGGATGTGCTCCGGCGGGGCCTTCGTGACCTTCATCACCAGGAATGCCGCGATGAAGTTCAGGATCGCGCCGATCACGCCGAAGCCGGTCGGGTTGATGCCGAACAGCCAGTACTCGGCGGTGTCCGGGAACATGTTGGTGCCCGGCAGGAAGAACCAGCCCTTGAACAGGAAGATGTACAGGAGTGTGGCTCCAAGGCCCACCAGCATGCCGGCGATCGCCCCCTCCCGGTTCATCTTCTTCACGAAGATGCCCATCATCAGCACCGGGAACAGGCTGGCCGCCGCCAGACCGAAGGCCAGCGCGACCACCTCCGCCGCGAACCCGGGTGGATTGAGCCCGAGATAGCCCGCCAGCAGGATGGCCGCCGCCATCGCGATCCGTCCGGACAGCAGTTCGGCCCGTTCCGATATCCCGGGCGTGATCACCCCCTTCATCAGGTCATGGGATATCGAGGACGAGATCGCGAGCAACAGGCCTGCGGCGGTCGACAACGCCGCCGCGATACCTCCCGCCGCGACCAGTGCGATCACCCAGTTCGGCAGGCCTGCGATCTGCGGGTTGGCGAGCACCATGATGTCGCGGTCGATCTTGGTGAACTCGTTGCCTTCCCAGCCGTAGTCCTCGCGGGCCATCTCCGCGAATTCCTCGTTCTGGTCGTTGTAGTACTGGAGCCTGTCGTCCTCGTTCTTGTCCTCAAACTCCAGCAGACCGGTCTGCTCCCAGCGCACCATCCAGTCCGGCCGTTCGTCGATCACCACGTTGCCCTGGGGTTCGCCGACTGGGCCCGGCTGCACGGTGTTGATGAAGTTGTACATGGCCATCGCGCCCACGGCGGGGGCGGTGGTGTACAGGATGCCGATGAAGACCAGCGCGAAGCCGGCGGACTTGCGGGCGTCACGCACGCGCGGCACGGTGAAGAAGCGGATGATCACGTGCGGCAGACCCGCGGTCCCGATCATCAGCGCCAGTGTCAGCAGGAACATGTTCAGCAGCGACATGCCGGTGATGGAGGTGTAGGCGGCGAAGCCCAGATCCATCAGGGTCTGATCCAGTGCCTGCAGCAGCTGCGTGTCCTCGCCGACCAGTGTCGAACCCAGGCCGATCTGCGGGAAGGCGTGCCCGGTCAGCGTCAGGGAGATGAAGACCGCGGGCACGGTGTAGGCGAAGATCATGATCACGTACTGCGCGATCTGCGTGTAGGTGATGCCCTTCATCCCGCCGAACACCGCGTAGATGAACACCACCACCATGCCCGACACCAGGCCGACGGTCAGGTCCATCTCCAGGATGTTCGAGAACGCGATCCCGACGCCGCGCATCTGCCCGATCACGTAGGTGATCGAGATCACCAGCAGGCTGATCACCGCAACGATGCGCGCGGTCTTCGAGTAGAAGCGGTCACCGATGAACTCGGGCACGGTGAACTTCCCGAACTTGCGCAGATAGGGCGCAAGCAGCAGGGCCATCAGCACGTAGCCGCCGGTCCAGCCCATCAGGTAGGCGCCCCCGGTGAAGCCGAGGAAGGCGATCAGGCCCGCCATCGAGATGAAGCTGGCCGCGGACATCCAGTCGGCCGCGGTGGCCATGCCGTTCAGGATCGGGTTCACGCCCTTGCCGGCCACGTAGAACTCGCTGGTGCTCCCCGCCTTCGCCCAGATCGCGATCCCGATGTAGAGGACGAAGGTCGCACCAACGACCAGAAAACTCAGTGTTTGAAGGTCCATGGCGTATCAGTCCTCGTGTACGTCGAACTTGCGGTCCAGCACGTTCATGCGCCAGGCGTAGACGAAAATCAGCACGATGAAGGTGTAGATCGAGCCCTGCTGGGCGAACCAGAAGCCCAGGGGGTAGCCCCCGAGGCTGAAGGCGTTCAGCTGCTGCGAGAGCAGGATGCCGAACCCGAAGGACACGACGAACCAGATCGTCAGAAGTATCGCCAGCAGCCGCAGATTGGCCTTCCAGTAGGCGGCTCTGCTTTCCTCTAGTGTCATGGGAATGTCTCCTTGGTGGTGGTGTTGAGGTGTTCCTCCGACACGCGGTCAGAGCTGGTACTGAACCGCAAGCTGACCCTGCAGCTTGCGGGCCTGCCGGAAGGCCTCCTTCAGCACCCTTGCCTCCAGGGTGCCGAGTTCCTCCGGACGGATTCGGTTGCTGTCCTCGCGGTCCGCGTCCAGCGCCTGTTGCTGGGTGCGCAGCCGCAGCATCTGCAGATAGCGCAGGGCGGCATGATAGTCGCGGGCATCGTTGGCGCGCATCGCCCCCGCCGAGACCGCCTGGTCCAGACGGTCGTGGGTGCGCGTGGCCGGCAGCTCCGCGGCCAGCGCGATCACCCGCGCCCCGTCCACGAAGGGCGTCAGGCCCTGCAGCTTGATGTTGACGCCGCCGCTGCCACTGCGGATCTCCCCGAACAGCCCCAGCGGCGGGCGGAAGCTCATCTGGTTGGCCGCCATCTGGCGCCGGAAGCGGCTGTTGAAGGCGGTCTTGCGCAGCAGCTCCGAGCGCAATGCCTCGACCGGGTCGCGGTCGCCATCGATCGCGCGCAGATCGAAGAAGATCGAGCTCTTCAGCAGATGTTCCGGGGTGCCCTGGTCGATCCAGCGCCCGAAGCGCCGCTGCCACTCCGGGCCGCTGAGACAGCATTCCGGATTGCCCGCCATCACGTCGCCGGGGCAGAGGTCGAAGCCACACTCGTCCAGGGCCCGGTTCACCGCCTGGGCATAGGGGAGGAGGCACGCGCGCACCGTGTCTTCCTTTCCCCTGTCGCAGCGGAAGAGGATGCCGTTGTCCTGGTCCGTCTTCAGCGCCTGTTCCTCGCGGGCCTGGGACCCGAAGGCGAGCCAGGTGAAATCGATGCCTTCGATGTCGTGCTCCTGTCGCAGCAGTGCCAGCACCCGGCGCGTCGCGTGGTCGTTGATGCGGGTGATCAGGCGGAGGATCTGGTCCGCCTCGGCCCCCTGGCTGATCACCGCGCCGATCAGCCGTGGCACCTCGCGCAGCTGGGCGGCGATCGTGGCGACGGTGTCCGCGCGCAGGATGCCGCGCACCAGCCGGTCCAGTGTCAGCGGATGCGAGGTCAGCAGGTCACGTTCCCCGAGTACCCCGACCAGGCGGCCGTCGGCGACCACGCAGATGTGCTTCATCCCGTGCTCGGCCATGGTCTCGATGCCCTCGAAACCCGGGGCCGAGTCGGGCAGGGCAATGGGATCCGGGGTCATCACCTGACGCAGCGCGGTATCGAGCGGCAGCTCTTCCAGCGCAACGCGGGCGAGGAGGTCGGTCATCGTGAAGATGCCGACCGGCCGCCGGTCGTCGTCGACCGCGACGATGGAGCCGACCCGGGCGTCGCGCATCGCGGACAGCGCCTCGCGCAGCGACGCATCCGCTGCGCAGGTGACCGGGTCGCGGGCGATGCGGGCCCCCAGCGGGGTGTTCAGCTGGCCGCTGCCGCCGGCGCCGCCGAGGTTGCGCGTCAGCAGCCCCTGGTGCACGCGCTCCAGCAGGCTGGCCAGGCGTCGGGAACAGAAATCGCTGAAGACCTGCGACCGGGACCGCAGGCGGTCGAAGTCCTCGACCGACAGCTCGAGACAGATGGTGTCCTCGAGCGCGCGATGCACCGTGTGCACCGGCCGCCGACCCAGCAGTGCGCCGATCGGGAAGGATTCGCCAGGCACCAGTTCCCAGGCCTTGCCGGAAATCTGCTCGTCCTCGCTGGGAGTCTCTCCGCGGACCCGGCCCTGGCGGATGATGAAGAAGCGTTGCGCGGGTCCGCTGTCGGGATCGGTGATGCGTTCGCCACTGGCGTAGAACCGCGTCTCCAGCCGGGGCAGAAGGAATTCCAGCGCGTCCGGTTCGAGCTGGTCGAACGGGGCGTGCGTGTTCAGGAATTCCCGGGTGGTGTCGAGCGCGTCGGCCATCGGCTGCCGGAGGGTGATGGACTCATCGCGACCAGGAAGCAAGAATCAAGCCATGATCCGCCCCCCGCAGGCACAAGGACTTGCGAGCGGCCGGAGAGGGCGGCGCCCCGCGGCTGTTACATCCGGTAACAGCGGGTGTTACGCAAGGTAACGCGGCCTCGCGGTGTGCGGTGTCCGGAGCTGGCTGCCGCGCGCGGCGCGCACCGACCGCCCCTCGCCACCGGCGGAGCAGTGGGGGAGGGTGATCTTCACCCCTCCGCGTGGCGCGAATCACCGTGATCACCCGGTCCGGGGCAGATTCTCGCGCTGGCGGCGCTCCCACAGGGTCTTGCGGCTGATGCCGAGGGCGCGCGCAAGCTCCGTCTCGTTCATGCGGCCCTGGTTCTCGATCACGAAGCGCCGGAAGTACGCGTTCAGGCTGGCGGTGCGGGAAGGGTCCTCGACCGTCGCGGGGGCAAGGCCGAGATGCTCCCAGTCGATGCGGTTGTCCTCGGACAGGACCACCGCGCGCTCCAGCGCGTTGCGCAGTTCGCGGACATTGCCCGGCCACGCGTACTGGTGCATGCGCCGGCGCGTCCGTTCGTCCAGGCTCAGGCCGGATGTGTTGAAGCGCCGTCCCAGCTCCCCGAGAAAATGGCCGGTGAGCAGGTCCAGGTCCTGCAGGCGTTCCCGCAGCGGCGGGATGCGCAGCTCGAGCACCCGCAGCCGGTAGTAGAGATCGGCGCGGAATTCGCCCGCGTCGATCATCGCCTCCAGGTCCCGGTGCGTCGCCGCCAGCAGGCGCACATCGACCCTTCTGGCCTGGTTGGCGCCGACCGGCCGGATCTCGCCCTCCTGCAGCACGCGCAGCAGCCGGGCCTGGGCCGCCGGGGCCAGTTCACCGATCTCGTCGAGGAACAGCGCACCCCCGTGGGCCGACTCGATCAGGCCGGTGCGGGCCTTGACCGCACCGGTGTAGGCACCCTGGGCGTGTCCGAACAGTTCCGCCTCGACCAGGCCCTCCGGTATCGAGGCGCAGTTGACCGGAACGAAGGGCTGGGCAGCCCGCGGGCTCAGGGCGTGGATCGCCCGCGCCGCAACCTCCTTGCCGGTGCCCGACTCGCCCCGGATCAGCACGGTGGAGTCGGCGGCGGCGACCTTGCGGATCTGCTGGCGCAGCGTGACGATCGCGGGAGATTCACCGATCAGTCCCTGCTCCTGCCCGGCAGGCCCTTCCGGCACGTCGGGATGGCGTTGTTGGCCGCTGCTGCGCAGCGCGGCGCGCAGGGTCAGCAACAGGGCGTCGTGATCGAAGGGCTTGGCGATGTAGTCGATCGCGCCGGACTTCATCGCCTCCACCGCCGAGGTGATCGAGGCATAGCTGGTCATGATCACGGTCGGCAGCCGCGGATATTCTCCGATCAGGGCCGTGCCCTCCCCGTCGGGCAGGCGCAGGTCGGCGAGCACCAGATCGAAGTCGCTGCGCTCGGCCTGTTCGCGGGCACCGCAGAGGTCATCGGCCAGCGCGATCTCGAAGCCGTGGTGTTCGAGGAACCGGCGCACGGCCCGCCGGATCGCCGCTTCGTCATCGACCAGGAGGATTCGTGTCATGCCTGTCTGCCGGTCGGCAAGGTCAGAGTGAATTGGGCACCGCCCTCGGCTGCGTTCATGGCCGTTAGGCTACCACCATGGTCCTGCACGATGCTGTAGGCGACGGGCAGTCCAAGGCCTGTGCCCCGGCCGGCGGGCTTGGTCGTGAAGAAGGGTTCGAACAGCCGGTCCAGCGTGGCTGCGGCAATCCCCGGTCCCTCGTCATGGATGGTGATGCGCACCGCGGCGCCCGTCCGGCGCGCCCGGACACGGATCGCCGCGCCGGCCGGCGAGGCCTGCTCCGCGTTGGTCAGCAGGTTGATGAAGACCTGCAGCAGCTTCGGTCGTGCGCCCAGCACCGACTGCTCCGCCAGTCCGTCCAGTTCGTAGCGGATGTCCTTGCGGCCCGCGAGGCGGGTCAGCCGGATCGCCTCGTCCACCAGCGCGGCGAGATCGACCGGCTCGAAGCGGTTGCGCGGCGGCGTATCGGAGTGGGCAAAGGCGACCAGCGACTGCACGATGGTGTTGATGCGCCGTGTCTGGCCAATGATGTCCTCCGCAATGTCGCGGATCTCCCCCGGGTCGTCCTCCAGCGGCAGGGTCTGCGCGAGGGAGGCGATGCCCGCCAGCGGGTTGCCGATCTCGTGCGCGACACCGGCCGCGAAACGCCCGATGGACGCGAGCCGGTCGCCGTGGGCCACCTCGCTTTCGAGCTGCACCCGGGCGGTGACATCCTCGATCAGGATCACGTAGCCCTCGCGGTGACCCGCGGTCACTGCCACCGTGGACTTGTGCAGGTTCAGTCGCCGCGGGCCGCGGCGGGTCTCCAGATTCAGCTTGTAGAGCTGCCGGTCGTCGCTGTCGAGGAAGGCCTGCAGCAGCCCGCCCCAGGGCCGTTCCAGGCGCTCGACGAGCTGGCCCACCGCAGCACCCGGCCGGATACCCGTGAGTTCGGCCAGCGCGTGATTCCAGCCGGTGACCTCGCCGCCGGGGGTCAGGCTGCACACCCCGAGCGGCAGTTCGTGCAGGATCTGGCGGTGGAATCGACGCAGCGCGTCGAGTTCGGCCGCCAGCCCGGTCAGCGGCAGGCGGGCATCCTCCAGCTGCTGCTCGATCCGGCGCAGGCTCTCGCCGAGGCTCGAACGGCCGGCGGCATCCAGGCGCAGGTGCTGATCCACGATCATGCGGGCGAGAACCGGCCCGAGCAGGCCCGAGAGGTTGCGCTCGATGCGCTCGCGCAGCCGCTGCAGGTCCCGGCGCGATCGCGTGTGCCGTGGCAGGCCGAGATCGTCCAGTGCCCGCTGCACCTCGTGACGGGCCGGCATGCTGCCGAGCGTGTTCGCCAGCTCCGCCTCCATCTCGGGCACGTCACGCGCCAGTGGCAGGTCGATGGTGGCGTAGATCGGCTCGCGCGGGCAGCAGACCTGACCGGCCTCGACCTCCTGCTGGTTCGGCCGCGACAGCAGCGACCCGAGGATGAACAGCACGGTGTTCGCCCCCAGACTGACCGTGAGGGCAAAGGTCCAGGGATCGAGGCCGCCGCCGGCGGCCAGCTCCTGCAGGCGGGGCGCCTGCGGCCAGATGCCGGCGTTCCCCAGCAGCGGCGTGACCAGACTGAAGAACCAGCCGGTGATGCCGGCGGCGAGTCCGAGCAGGAAGCCGTTGCGGGTCGCCCGCGGCCACAGCAGCAGGCCGAAGAAACCGGGCAGGAACTGGGCCACCGCAGCGAAGGAGATCAGGCCGAGCTGCGCCAGGCCCTCGATCACCTGCAGCAGGCCGTAGAAGCCGTAGCCAAGGGCGATGATCAGCACGATCCAGATGCGCCGCCCCCACAGCAGGTTGCGGTACAGGTTCGCCGGCATGCCCTGGCGTTCGCGCAGGCTGGCCGGCGGGGACAGGTAGTTCATTCCCATGTTGGCCAGTGCCAGCGTGGTGACGATCATCATCGCGCTCGCCGCGGACAGGCCGCCGACGAAGATCAGCAGCGCGAGCGTCGGGGACTCGAGCCGGGAGGCCAGCCCCAGCGCATAGTAACTGGTCTGCTCGGTGAGCCCGGCCGCCTGCCCGGCCCAGTAGAGCAGTGGCATCGGCAGGTTCAGCAGCAGCAGGAACAGCGGAAAGCCCCAGGCCGCGCGGTTCAGCGCCTCGGGGTTGATGTTCTCCGTGAACAGCATGTGAAACTGCCTTGGCAGCAGGAAGGCGGCGGCGAAGGCCAGCACCATCAGGCTGGTCCAGCCACCGTCGAATACCGGCTGGTACAGCGCGGTGACCGCCTCGGGGTGCGAGGCCAGCCAGCGGTCCAGCCCCCCCAGCCCCCCGAAGACCGCGAACAGCGCGATAGCGGCGATGACGAGCAGCGCAACCAGCTTCACCACCGACTCGAAGGCGATCGCCACCACCAGCCCCGAGTGCTTCTCCCGCGGCGAGATGTGCCGCGCCCCGAACAGGATCGCGAACAGCGCGATGGTGGCGGTAAAGGTGAGCGCCAGCAGGTGCGGCGGCGTGTCCGCGGTCAGGACCGCCGCCGACTCGGCGACCGCCTTGATCTGCAGCGCGATGTAGGGGAGTACGCCGGCCAGCATGAACAGCGTGACCACCGGCCCGGTGAGCCGGCTGCGGTAACGGAAGGCGAAGAGGTCCGCCAGCGAGGTCAGCTGATGCTCGCGCACCAGCACCAGAATCGGTC
This sequence comes from Thioalkalivibrio sp., assembly GCF_041690275.1. Classification (NCBI taxonomy): domain Bacteria; kingdom Pseudomonadati; phylum Pseudomonadota; class Gammaproteobacteria; order Chromatiales; family Ectothiorhodospiraceae; genus Thioalkalivibrio; species Thioalkalivibrio sp. The sequence continues at coordinate 706 of NZ_JAWLHP010000064.1, read as the reverse complement.
GCAGCAGGAACGGTGTGGCCGCAAACGCCAGGGTGACGCCGAGATAGATGGTCAGGTAGAGATAGCCGTGGGTCTCCAGGAATCCGAGATTCCCGTAGAAGGTCCAGGAGGTGGCGTACACGCCCAGCGACAGCGTGTACACCCAGGCGTTGCCGGCGATCCTCCCGAAGGCCCGCGAGCGCTCTGCCGCGAAGGCGATGGCGAACAGCGCCGCAAGGTAGATCACCCCGACCGCGTAGACGAGGCCGAGGCTAAGGGTCACGGCGTCCGACCATCGTCAGCGCGATCAGGCCCACGAGCGCCCCCCAGGCGGCGAAGGGCCACCACCAGGCGGGTGCGATGGCGGCGACCCACGGCACCACCGGCGACAGGAACAGCAGCACGCCGATCAGCAGCACCAGCACGCTGGCCCCCTGGCTCACCGTCGCCCCCGCGCATTCAGCATCGATGTTCCGACATGTGTCATCGCTCCTGACCCGGCCAACGATCATAGTGCCGCGGGCAACGCCACTGACTTTAGCGCGAAAACATAGCCGCGGAAGAACCCCGACCGTGCGGACAGCAGGGAGCCGCTCCCACAAGCCACCGCGAGCCCCTGTGGGAGCGGCCTCCTGGCCGCGATGGCCTTCGCCCGGTGTGCCATCGCGGCTGGAAGCCGCTCCTGCGCGGGCAGTGCCGTGGGTTTGTGGGAGCGGCCTCCTGGCCG